>JAOPXW010000032.1 GCA_025964935.1 Friedmanniella sp.
GGGAGCCGCCGCCAGCGCCACCGCCGGAGCGACCACGGCCGCCACCGCCACCGCCGCCGCGGCTGCCGGAGCCCTGGGCCGGAGCCTCGGACACCGGGGCCGGGGTGACGTAGTCGGCGGCGGGGCCGGTGAGGGCCACGATCTCCTTGGCGCCCGGGTCGACCGCGGTGAAGACCGGGCGGATGCCGGCCTGCCGGGCCAGCGTACGGACGTCGGCGCGCTGCGCCGCGGTCATGATCGTGACGACCACGCCCTCGGAGCCGGCCCGCGCCGTACGGCCGGAGCGGTGCAGGTAGGCCTTGTGCTCGGCCGGCGGGTCGACGTGTACGACGAGCTCGATGTCGTCGACGTGGATCCCGCGCGCCGCGATGTCGGTGGCCACCAGGACCTTGACGGTGCCGTTGCTGAACGCGTCCAGGTTGCGCTCGCGCGCCTTCTGGGCCAGGTTGCCGTGCAGGTCGACCGCCGGCACGCCGTTGGCCGTGAGCTGCTTGGCCAGCTTCTTGGCGCCGTGCTTGGTGCGGGTGAAGAGCTTGCAGCGACCGCGACCGGACGCGAGCTCGGTGATGACGGCGGACTTGGGCCCGTTGTCGACCTCGAAGACGTGGTGGGTCATGGTCGAGACCGGCGCCACGGCCGGATCGACCGAGTGCAGCACCGGGTTGGTCAGGTAGCGCGAGACCAGGACGTCGATGCCCTTGTCGAGCGTGGCCGAGAACAGCAGCCGCTGACCGTGGGTGGGGGTCTTGTCGAGGATCCGCTTGACCGCGGGCAGGAAGCCCAGATCGGCCATGTGGTCGGCCTCGTCCAGGATCGCGACCTCGACGGCCCCCAGGTCGCAGAGGCTCTGCTTCAGCAGGTCCTCCAGTCGACCGGGGCAGGCAACGATGACGTCGAGACCGTTCCGCAGCGCGGTGGCCTGCGGCCCCTGGCTGACCCCGCCGAAGATGACGGCGGTGCGCAGCCCCAGGGCGGTGGCGAGCGGCTCCAGGGTCGCGTTGACCTGGTTGGCCAGCTCGCGGGTCGGGACCAGGATCAGGGCGCGCGGGCGCTTGGGCTGACGCTTGGCCCCCGAGGCGATCAGCCGCTGGACCAGCGGCAGGCTGAAGGCGAGGGTCTTGCCGCTGCCGGTCTGGCCGCGGCCCAGCACGTCACGGCCGCTCAGGGAGTCGGGCAGCGTGGCGGACTGGATCGGGAACGGGGCGGAGATGCCCTGCTTGTCGAGCAGCTCGACCAGGACGGGGGCGACGCCGAGCTCGGCGAAGGTGCGACCGTCGACCGGGGCCGGCTCGGCCTGCAGCTCGGTCAGGTCGGCGACCTGGGGGGTGGAGTCGACCTGCGCCGCCGCCACGGGGGCGGAGCCGGCGGGCCGACCGGAGCCGCGGCGCCGCTGAGGGCGCGCGGACGTGTTCGTGCTCTGGGACATGGTGTGGGTAGATCCTTGGGGTCTTGTTCGGATGGCCGAAGTGCAGACCAGCTCCGCACAGTGGCTGTGCCACCGGGAGAACAAGTGCGCTGCAGGAGCGCGAAGCAGACGACCGCGGCGTCACCGTCGGTGAGCCACGCTATGAGTATGACGCACCGCGGCGCCTTTCCGAAACGCGGGTGGGCCCGCTGGGGCGCCGGACCGGGCGAGCGGGGCGGAGCCGCCTGTCAGGATGGGCCGCGTGGTGAGCCATCTTGATCGTTACCGGGAGATCGCCGAGACGCTGGCCCGGCACGGGCTGGGGGTCCTGGTCGGGGCGTCCGGCATGGAGCGGTGGCTGCCCTTCCACAAGCAGATCGTCCGCCGTACGCCGCTCGGCCAGACCTACTCCACCCCGGTGCACCTGCGGCTCGCGCTGGAGGAGCTGGGGCCGACGTTCGTGAAGCTCGGCCAGCTGCTCTCCACCCGCTCCGACCTGCTGTCCCCGGCCTACCTCCGGGAGCTGAGCTCCCTGCAGGACGCGCTCTCGCCCGTCCCGGCCGCAGTGGTCGAGGAGCTGGTGCGGGTCGAGCTGGGGGCGCCGCCGCAGACCGCGTTCGCGGCCTTCGACCTGACCCCGCTGGCCAGTGCCTCCATCGGCCAGGCCCACGCCGCGACCCTGCACGACGGGACCGAGGTGGTGGTGAAGGTCCGTCGACCGGGTGTGGTGGAGCGGATCGAGGAGGACCTGGAGATCCTGCAGAACCTGGCCGCGCAAGCCGACCGGCGGTGGGCCGACGCCGCCGACTACGACCTGCCCGGGCTGGCCGAGGAGTTCGCCCGCACCCTGCGGGGCGAGCTCGACTACCTGGCCGAGGGTCGCAACGCCGAGCGGTTCGCGGCCAACTTCCTCGACAACCCCGGGGTGCACATCCCGCGGGTGCACTGGGAGACGACGACGTCGAGGGTGCTGACCCTGGAGCGCATCCGGGGGCTCAAGGTGTCCGACCTGCCCGGGCTGGACGCCGCCGGCATCGACCGGCCGGCCCTGGCCGCGCGGGCGGCCGAGGTGGCCGCGCAGATGATCTTCAATGACGGGTTCTTCCACGCCGACCCGCACCCGGGCAACCTGTTCATCGAGCCGGACGGCCGGATCGGCCTGATCGACTTCGGCATGGTCGGGGTGGTCGATGCCGACCTGCGCGAGCGTCTGGGGGTGCTGCTGGTCGCGCTGACCCGGAAGGACCCGCACCGGATCGCCTCCGCGCTCGGTCACCTGACGTCGGGCCAGGCCCAGGTCGACCACGCCGGCCTCGCCGCGGACCTGGTCCCGGTGATCGACCTGTACGACGGACGGTCCCTGGCCGAGGTCCCGGTCGGCCGGCTGATCCGCGAGGTGCTGGCCATCATGCGCCGACGGCACCTGCAGCTGCCGCGGGAGACCTCGCTGCTGATGAAGATGGTCGTGATGACCGAGGGGATGGGTCTGTCGCTGGACCCCGACTTCCACCTCGGGGAGGTGATCGGGCCGTACGCCCAGCGTCTGGTGGTCAGCCGCTACTCCCCGACGGCGGTGGCCCACCACCTGGCCGAGGCGGGGGTCGACGCCCTGGAGCTCGCCACCCAGCTCCCGGGCCAGCTGCGTCGGCTGCAGGCGATGCTGGACGCCGGCGGCCCCGAGGTCCACCTGCGGGCCGAGGAGCTGGAGCCGCTGGTCGGTCGGCTGGAGACGATCGTGCAGCGGGTGGTCTTCGGCGCGGTGGCCGCCGCCGCCATCCGCGGGGTCGCCCAGGTGGTGACCTCGGACCCCGACCGGCGGCGGGAGTGGCAGCTGCCGATGCTCGGGGCCGGGCTCGGTACGGCGGGCTCCCTGGCCGCCTACCTGGGCTGGAGCTCGCGCCGGCGCCGCTGACCCTGTTGCCACCGGCCCCTTCGTCGTAGCGTCGGAGTCAGCACCGACCCGAGGAGGAACCCGTGGCCAAGACCGACCGCTCCGGCCGCGCCGTCGCCGACGAGCTGCCCAGCACCCTGCAGCACTCCGGCCGGAAGGCCCAGCAGACCTTCGCGGAGACCCACGACTCGGCGATCGAGACCTACGACGGGGACGAGCGGCGTGCCCACCAGGTGGCGTTCGCCGCGCTCAAGCACACCCACGAGAAGGTCGGGGACCACTGGGAGCCCAAGGACGAGTACGGACCCTCCGACGACCGGGCGGCCGAGGGCGGCCGTGACTCCGACGCCCCGACCGCGGGCGGGGTGGACGCGAACGCCACCAAGCAGCACCTGTACGAGCTCGCCACCCGCCTGGACGTGCGGGGGCGGTCCTCGATGACCAAGGCCGAGCTGATCGAGGCGCTGCAGAAGGCCAACGACCGCGAGACCGCGCGCAGCCGCCGGGCCGACGCGCAGGACTGAACCCTCAGAGCCGCCGGAGGTGGTGGGCGAGGTCGGGGTGCGGGCCGGGGTCGACCGCGGGCACCTCGACGGCTTGGCTGCCGAACAGCGTCGTGACCAGGTCGGACGGGTCACGACCGGTCGCTTCGGCCCAGCGGGCCGCCCGGCTCAGGGCCCGGGTGGCGCTGACGGTGACCTCGGCCGGCGGCCGGGGTGCGGCTTGGTCGGCC
>JAOPXW010000049.1 GCA_025964935.1 Friedmanniella sp.
GCGTGCCGGCGAAGATGACGTCCTCCATCTTGCCGCCGCGCAAGGCCTTGGCGCCCTGCTCGCCGAGCACCCAGGCGATGGCGTCGACGACGTTGCTCTTGCCCGAGCCGTTCGGCCCCACCACGCAGGTGATGCCGGGCTCGAAGTTCAAGGTGGTGGCGGAGGCGAAGGACTTGAAGCCCCGCAGGGTCATGCTCTTGAGGTACACCGGTCTCCCTCCCGCGCCCAGGGCCGGGCCCGGTGTGGAGGTCCCGGCCGTCCGTGCGCCCGCACGAGCCCGCTCACTGTAACCGAGCCGAACCGTCGGCGAACCGAGCCGGCGCGGGGTGTCGCCGGGAGGCTAGGCCTTGGTGCGGGGGGTCAGTCGGGGGGCCGGAACGCTCGTACCGACCGGGCCGGCCGCCGCGGCCGCCGCGGCAGCGGCCTCGGCCTCCTCCGCGGCCTCCTCCTCCTGCAGGGTCGGGTGCGCCCCGCCGCGGACGGCGGAGAAGGTCCAGAGCTTGTTGAGCACGAAGGACACCGGGACCGTGATCGTGATGACGATCAGCTGGGCCCAGTAGAGCTTGGTCCGCAGCCCGCTGGAGTTGTCGAAGACGTCGCTGGGCAGGGCCAGGGCCGAGCTCGGGTGCATCAGCATGGTCAGGATGCCCAGGCCGATGAACTGGGCGACCAGGCCGACGGCCAGGAACGGGCCGTACTCCCGCCACCAGCCGGTGTGCGCGGCGCTGCGGAAGGTCCACATCCGGTTCAGCTGGAAGTTCCACAGGTTCGCGACCATGAAGGCCACCATCGAGTAGAGGTGGTACCAGCGCACGTTGAAGCTGGTCAGCGGCAGGTCGATGAAGACATCCTCGAAGTGCGGCCCACTCCGCTTCAGCAGGTTGGTCACCAGCAGGTTCACCAGGACCCCGGAACCACCGACCAGCCCGAACCGGAACAGCAGCTTCCAGTTGTGGCGGTGACGGACGAGGATGAAGTGACGGAGACGTTTCACGATCGCTCGAGCCTACCGTTCCGAACCCGCCCCGACCAGCACGAGAAACCCGTACGGGGGGTCTCGCGCGTCGCCACACCGGACCCCACAGACTCGGCTCAGTTTCGAACCTGGGGGCGGCTCCAGGTCAGCCGTCGCCCCGGCGCTCAGCGCAGCCGGAGCGCCGGCATCCGCAGCTCCGCCGCCGCGGGCAGCCCGAGAGCCGTGGTCAGCTCCGCCAGCCCGGGCCAGCCCAGCCCGGCCCGGGCCCGTGGGTCGTCGCTGCTGCGCGGCCGACCCAACCGGGCCAGCGGGGCGACCCGGGCGGCCGGGCCGACCGGGGCGTGGGTCGGGAGACCGGCCCGGTCGCGGGCGATGGCCACGGCCTCCCGGAGGCCGCCCAGCCGATCTACCAGGCCGCGCTCGAGGGCGTCACGCCCCGTCCAGACCCGGCCCCGGGCCACGGCCTCGACCTGGTCCCGGCTCAGGCCGCGGCCCTGGGCGACCTTGGCGGTGAAGTCGTCGTAGATCGCGTCCACCGTCGCGGCGAAGCGGTCCCGCTCGGCCGCCGTGAACCGCCGCCGGGGCGAGAACATCGAGCTGCGCTCACCCTGGTCGATCCGGTCGGTGCCCACCCCGGCCCGGGCCAGCAGCTCCTCGACCACCAGCTTGCCGCCGAACACCCCGATCGAGCCGGTCAGGGTGGCGGGAAGGGCCAGGATGACGTCGGCGGCGCACGCGATGTAGTAGCCGCCCGAGGCGGCCAGGGAGGCCATCGACACCACCACCGGGCGCCCGGACTCCCGGACCCGGACGACCTCGCGCCAGATGGTCTCCGAGGCCACCGCCGAGCCACCGGGTGAGTCCACGTGCAGCACGACGGCCCGGATGTGGTCGTCCGCCAGCACGGCGCGCAGCTCCGCCGCGACCGAGTCGCTGCCGAGCTGGCGACCGGAGGCCCCTCGCCGGGTCCGCCCGCTCACGATGGTGCCGCGGGCCTCCACCAGCGCGACCCGCCCGGGGCGGGGCCACGGTCGGTGCACCCGGGGCCGGGGCGACCACCGGTCGGCGAACAGCAGCTCGGCCTGCGTCCCGACCTGCTCGCGGACCGAGGCCAGCACCTGGTCGCGGAAGCCGAGCGCGTCGACCAGCCCGGCGGCCTGCGCCTCGGGTGCTGTCCGGGGACCGGTGTCGACGAGCCCACGGACCCGGTCGACGGTCAGGCCCCGGCCCTCGGCGATGCGCTCGACCGCCTCGTCCTGCAGGGAGCGCGTCAGCTGCTCCAGGGCCTCCCGGTGGGCCGGGGTCAGCCCGGTCTCGGTCAGGGTGTTGACGGCGTTCTTGTACTCGTGCCGCTGCTCCAGCTCGGCGGTCACCCCGAGGCGGTCGAGCACCCCGCGGAGGAAGGTGGGCTCGACACCGACCCCGAGCATCCCGAGTCCGCCGCCGGGCTGCAGCCAGATCCGGTCGAAGGCCGAGGCCAGCACGTACGCGGTCAGGTCTCCGGTCTCGCTGAAGGACTCCGCCCAGGCCACCGTCGGCTTGCCGGAGGCCGCGAACGCGGTCACCCCGAGCCGGAGCTCCTGCATCACCGTCCACGGCAGCGGGCCCCCGACCTTGGCCACCAGCCCGCGGACGCGGCGGTGGCCGGCCGCCTCGGCCAGGGCCCGCAGGGTGGGCCGCAGCTGGCGGCGGCCCCGCTGCCGGAGCCGCGCCAACGGGTCGTCCCCGTCGGGGTCGACCGGCACCTCGGTCAGGTCCAGCTCGAGCAGCAACGGTGGACGCAGGTCGGAGGGGCGCATGTCTCCTACGGTAGGCGCGCCCCACGCACGTCCGGGCGCTCGGTGCCGGGCCCGGGGCGGTCACCTCAGGGGAGGTAGGCGCTCCCGTACGGGGTCCGCTGGCACCGCGGGCAGCGGAAGGCGGAGCGGTTCATGAACGGCTCCCGCCGGACCGGTGCGCCGCAGCGGGGACAGGGCCGGCCCTCCTGCCCGTAGACGGCCAGGGACCGGTCGAAGTAGCCGCTGGCCCCGTTGACGTTGACGTAGAGCGCATCGAAGGAGGTGCCCCCCTGGCCCAGGGCGGTGCGCATCACCTCGGTGGCGGCGGTCAGCACCTCGGTCGCCTTGGCCCGGCTGAGGCTGGCGGTCGCCCGGGCGTAGTGCGTCCGGGCCCGCCACAGGGCCTCGTCGGCGTAGATGTTGCCGATCCCGGCAACCAGCTGCTGGTCCAGCAGGGCGCGCTTGATGTTGGTGCGCTTGCGACGCATCCGCGACACGGCCTCGGCCAGGTCGAACTCGGGGTCGAAGGGGTCCCGGCCGATGTGGGCGATCTCAGGCGGGAGCTCGGCCCCCTCCGGGGACAGCGACAACCCCCCGAACATCCGCTGGTCGACGAAGCGCAGCTGGGTGCCGCCGTCGTCGAAGCTGAACAGCACCCGGGTGTTGGGGACCAGGGTGGCCTCGGGCCGGTCGAGCCGGAACTGGCCGCTCATGCCCAGGTGGGCCAGCAGGGCGTCGCCGTCGGCGAAGGGCAGCCAGAGATACTTGCCGCGCCGCCGGGGCTCGGTGAAGGTGCGCCCGACCAGCCGGGCCGCGAAGTCGGCGGGTCCGGGCAGGTGGCGGCGAACGGGCCGGGGGTGCAGCACCTGCACGTCGGCGATCCGCCGCCCCAGGATGCCGTCGGCGAGACCGCGGCGGACGACCTCGACCTCGGGGAGCTCAGGCACGGCGGTGGGTCAGTGCGTGCTGGCCGACCCGTGGGTGGCGCGGAGGGCGGCGAAGGCGAGGGCCGCGGCGTTCTGCTCGGCCTCCTTCTTGTTCCGGCCCCGGCCCGGACCGTAGCTGTGGGCGTCGAGGACGACCTGGGCCTCGAAGGACTTGGCGTGGTCGGGGCCCGACTCGACGACGTCGTACGCCGGCACCCCGAGACCGCTCAGGGAGGCGATCTCCTGC
>JAOPXW010000050.1 GCA_025964935.1 Friedmanniella sp.
CATCCCGCCCGGTGACCTGGAGCGGATCTTCGACCTCTTCCAGACCGGCAGCACAGCCGGCGAGCAGGCCGGCAGCGGACTCGGGCTCGCCCTGGTCGACGCCACCGTCAAGGCCCGGCAGGGCACGGTGACCGTGACCAGCGAGGTGGGCGCCGGGAGCTGCTTCACCATGAGGTTCCCCGACGTCGACCCCGTCGAGCCGGCGCACGTCGGGCGGCGCCTCTCCACCCACGTCCTCTAGGCGAGGTCAGGGTGCCGCGGTCAGGGGGCCGCGGTCAGGGCGAGGACGGCGAACGTCCCCAGCCAGTGGGTGCTCAGGTAGCCGGTCTCGGTCAGCGCGGCCAGCCCCGCCGTACGGTGTGCCTCGGCCGCCCGCCGCAGGACCGGCACCCGCTCGTCCTGCTCCCCCAGCGCGCCGGCCAGCGCGTCGAGGTTGGCGGCGCGGGACAGGTTGAGCCCGTCCAGGTGTCCGGCCTGGCCGTCGCTCCGGTCCCCGGGCACCACCGGCTCCAGCACGCTGGACGGCGCCCCGGTCGCCAACCGGGGCCAGAACCCGGTCAGCCAGGCCGCGAAGACCTCGGCCGGCAGCACGCGGCGTACGAGGTCGGCCTCGCTCAGACCCGGCGACAAGAAGTCGTGACCCGACGGCTCCCACGCCAAGGGTGCGTCGACGTCGGCCAACAGCTGGGCCCCGACGTAGCCCCGGACGGCCCCCTCCAGCTCGGTCAGCCCCAGCAGCGGTGCGGCGTCCAGGACCAGGCCGAGGGCGAACGCCGTGTTGGCGTGGGTCCCGTCCCGGACGGGCCGGCCGGCCCGGGGCAGCCAATCGAGCAGCAGCGTGTCCACCGCCTCGGCCGCCGGTCGGAGCGCGTCGGCCCAGCCGCGCACCGACGGGTCGTCGGTCGTGGCCGCCCAGTCGGTGGCCTCCGCGGCCAGGGCCAGTAGCCAGGCCCAGCCGTACGGGCGCTCGAAGCCCGGCCACGACCGCAGCACGGCCGCCTCCTGGCTGATCCGTTCGACCGTGAGGTGCGTCTCGAGCACGGTCCGCGCGGCCGCCGCGTCGACCCGGTCGGGGTGCAGCCGGAGCAGCCGGACCAGCAGCCAGTGCGTGTGCACCGCCGAATGCCAGTCGTAGCAGCCGTAGAACGCCGGGTGGCGTTCCCGCGGCAGCTGCAGGTCCGCGGGCCCGGCGAAGACGGTGACCGCGGCGTACGGGAACTCCCGCGTCGCGTTGGCCACCGCCGTTCGCACCAGCCGGTCGGCCACCTCGGGCAGGGAGGACCCGCCGACCGCGCTCGCGCCCATCAGCGGCTCAGAACGCGATCACGTACATCAGGACGATGTTGGCGACCAGCAGCGGGATCGCCGTCGGGATCTGCTGCCTGATCACCGCGTAGTTGCTCTTCAGCTCCAGCAGCGCCACCGGGACGATGTTGAAGTTGGCCGCCATCGGGGTGCAGAGCGTGCCGCAGTAGCCCGACAGCATCCCGATCGCGAAGATGACCGGCGGGTTGCCGCCCATCGCCGCGACGAGGACGGGGTAGCCGATGGCCGCCGTCATGACCGGGAAGGCGGCGAACGCGTTGCCCATGATGACGGTGAAGATGGCCATGCCGAGGCAGTACAGGATGACCGCCGGCAGCAGCGACCCGTCCGGCAGCACCTTCGAGACGGTCGTGCCGATCGCCTTGCCCACGCCGGCGGTGGCGAAGACCAGTCCGAGCACCGACAGCAGCTGCGGCAGCACCAGCGCCCAGCCCAGGTCCTCGGTCAGCCGGCGACCCTGGGTCAGGGCGATGGCCGGGGTCTTCTGCCGGAACAGGTACATGCCGATCGGGATGGCGATCAGCCCCGCGGCCGCGAGCCCGATGACCGTCTCGCTGCCCACGTGGAACAGCGGCTGGCCGCCAATCTTGATCTTGGGCCCGAGGGTCGCGCAGAGCGCGGTGAGGATCGGGATGGTCAGCACCGGGATGAACAGCTTGTTGCCGAAGCGCTCGGCGAACGCCTCCCGCTGCCGGGTGATCTGGGTCAGGACCCCGACCCCGCCCTCGCTGCCGGAGACGCCCGGGCCGGAGCCGCCCGTGCCGGAGCCGGTGTCGGGATCGGTGCGGTGGGAGCGCAGGCCTCGGCCGAACCGCTCCGACCCGGTGGCGTCCCGGTCCAGGTCAGCGCCCTCGACGTCGCCGTCCACGGTGGCCTGGGTCGCGCTGCCGCTCTTGGCCAGTCGGCCGGTGCCGGCGATCGCGGCGATGACCACGATGGTCAGGCCCAGCGGCCAGGCCGGCAGGGTCTTGGCCACCACGAAGGAGCTGTACGGGAAGCACAGCCCCAGCAGGGCCCAGAACACCCCGCTGGTGACCCGCCGGGGGTTGGTGCGGTCGCGCGCGACCAGCACCCCGACCAGGAGGAAGAACAGCCCGATCAGCCAGTAGAACCACTCGACCTGGATCATCGCGCGACCTCTCCCGTGACGTTCTGGAAGCCGGCCATCTGCCGCCGCAGCGAGCGGTCCATCAGCAGGCTCCGGGTTCCGTGGATGAGCAACGCCACGATCGCGGTGGGGATGGCCCACAGGGCGACCTGCAGCGGCTGGAGGGTGTAGCCGTACGTGGTGTCCACGAACGACGTGATCAGCAGGACGGCGCCGACGGCGACGAAGATGTCCTCACCGAAGAAGGCCCCGACGTTGTCGGTGCTGGCCGAGAAGGCCCGGATCCGCTGCGAGACGGGCTCGGGCAGGGTGCCGTACTTGCGGACAGCCGCGGCCTCGGCCATCGGGGCGACCAGCGGGCGGACGGTCTGGGCGTGCCCGCCGATGCTGAGCAGGCCGATCGCGGCCGTGGCCTGACGGACCAGGAAGTAGCCGGCCAGGATCTTGCCGGTGGTCAGCGTCGACAGCCGCGACACCAGCCGCCGCGCCTGCTCCTGCAGTCCGAAGTACTCCACCATCCCGATCACGGGCAGCACGAGCAGGAAGATGCTCACCGAGCGGCTGCCGGCGAATCCGGTGCCGAAGGCGTTCAGGATGGCGAGCGGGGTCATGCCACCGAGGAAGCCGGTCACCAGACCGGCCACGGTGACCACGAGCATGGGGTTCAGCCGCAGCGCGAAGCCGACGACCACCACCAGAATTCCGAGCAGGACGAGCATGCTCGCCACCTTTCCGACGGAGGGTGCGGCAACGACCGCATGGTTGGTAACGTACGGATCGTTCAACGATCGTGCAAGAGGCTGTTCCCCATTCCGGGCGGCGTGACTCCGGTCCGCCGCTCCACGACGTGAGGTGACCATGGACACGACCACTCCCCATCCGGCTCCGGCCTCCCCGGTCGCCCCGACCGTCGAGGAGCGGAGGCTGGTCACCGCCCTCGCTGCGGACCACACCGCGGTCTCCGAGCAGGTCCTGGTCGCCTCCGGTTTCGACGTCCTGGTGGTCGAGTTCGGGCAGCGGCTGGCCGCCGCCGGCTCACTGGCCGAGGTCACCACCCTGGTCCGCCGGACCGGCCGCCAGCTCTGGACGACCGCAGTCGCCCGCGCCCAGGGCCGTACGGACCCGGGGGGCACGCCGTCGGTGACCGGCGCCGACCGGCTGGACCTCTACGACGACCGGCCGCTCTACTGGGCCCGGACCGCGATGAGCGCGACCCTGCGGCGCCTCTCCTGCGACCTGCTGACCACCCAGCACCAGCGGTTCGCCCTGCTGCACCTCCTCGACCGCACCTCGCGCGGCATCGACCGGGCGCTCTGGCCCGATACCGACCCCGCCGCGACCCGGGTCATGGTCAGCGGCTTCGACACCTTCGGGCTCGACACCAGCGTCCGGCACTCCAACCCCTCGGGGGCGGCAGCGCTGCAGCTGGACGGGCGGAGCCTGGACACCCCGTACGGGCGGGTCGTGGTCCGTGCCGTCGTGCTGCCGGTCAACTACACCGACTTCGACCAGGGCGTGGTCGAGGACGCGTACGGCCCCGTGCTGCGACCGGGCGCGGACCGGACCCACCTGATCACCACGATCAGCATGACCTCGCGGGGCCGGATGGACGTCGAGAAGTGGGCCGCCAACGCCCGCGGCGGCTCACCCGACAACAACCGCAACCAGCACTTCGGATCCGTCTCGCGGGCCTCGCACTGGCCGCAGCCCTTCGACTCCCCCGACTGGATCGAGACCACGCTCCCGTACGCCGCCATGATCGACGCCGGCACGGGCCCGTGGCCGGTGGTGCTCAAGCAGGGCATCCGGGAGTGGCCGGCGGGCACCTTCCCCGACCCCGGCGCCCTGCGGGCCGGGCCGGACCCGACCCCGGGCAGCACCGCGGCGGCCGGCACCGGTGGGGACTACCTGAGCAACGAGAGCATGTACCGCTCCAACCGGCTGCGACAGGCTCTGCACGCCTGGGACGTACCGGGCGGGCACCTGCACATCTCCGCGCTGGAGTATCCGAGCGACCCGACCGTGCTCACCGACGCCGCCTTCGAGGCCGACCGGCGGGCGGTGGTCGACCAGACGGTGGCGCTGATCGGGGCCGCCGCGACGGAGGTCGCCCGCACCCGGGCGGCGACCTCGGTGAGGGTCGGTCAGGACAGCGCAGCCTCGCGCCGCGCGTAGGCGGCCAACACCTGGCTCTCGGCGTCGTCGAGGTAGCGCCGGAGCAGGTCGGCCGCCACCGGCCCCCCGCGGGTGAGCAGGGCGTCCAGGATGACGTGGTTGTGCTGGAGGTAGTAGCCGTGGAAGGTCTCGGGGCGGCCGACGACGTGGAACGCCAGCCGCATCTCGTTCCAGATGCTCTGCATCAGGGCCACGATGCGGCTGCTGCCCAGCGCGGTCAGCTCGCGGTGGAAGTCGATGTCGGCGGTCCCGACCCCCACCCAGTCCTCCGCGACGGCCATCGCGTCGGCCCGCTGCAACGAGGCGACCACCCCGGCCAGGCCGTCAGTGCCGCCTCGGTAGTCGTGCACGGCCGCGCACTCGATCAGCCGACGCGCGTCGTAGAGCTCGGAGACGTCCTGGGCGGTCGGCACCTTGACGAAGACGCCGCGGTTCAGCTCGTGCACGACCAGTCGCTCCTCGGCCAGCATCCGGAACGCCTCGCGGAGGGTGTTGCGGGACACGCCGAGCTCGGCGCAGATCCGCGGCTCGGACAGCCGGGTGCCCACCCCGTACGTCCCGTCCAGAATGCCCACCCGGACGGCGTCGGCGACCCGGTGCGAGCGGCCGGCGCGGTCCACGTCCCCGCCGTCGGGCGGCTCCGACGCGGTCGGGTCTGGCGTGGACAACGCGCTCTCCCAGGGTGTGGACGGAGCTGGATCGGGGGTCGGTCGGTGGTCGCGGCACGCTACCACGCGACCAGCAGCCGACCGGGGCCTTGTGTAATCGTTCAACGATCGGCACAGTGGAGGCTGTCGGCCCGCCCACCGGGCGTCGGCCGACCGACAAGGAGGTTGGCGTGCAGCCACGTGAGCAGACCCCGGTCGGCGTCGACCTGAACGCCGACGTCGGCGAGGGCTTCGGCCGCTGGTCGCTGGGCGACGACGCCGCCATCCTGGCCACGGTGACCAGTGCGAACGTCGCCTGCGGGTTCCACGCCGGCGACCCGGCCACCATGGCCACGACCGTGCAGACCGCCCGGGAGCGGGGCGTCGCCATCGGTGCGCACGTGTCCTACCGGGACCTGGCCGGCTTCGGCCGCCGCTACCTCGACGCCGACGAGGAGGAGCTGACGGGTGACGTGCTCTACCAGCTCGGCGCCCTGGCCGGGATCGCCCGCTCGCTGGGAGCCGAGATCGCCTACGTCAAACCCCACGGGGCGCTCTACAACACCATTGCCGTGGACGACGAGCGGGGTCAGCGGCACGCCCGCGCCGTACTGACGGCCATCGCGCGCTACGACCCGGCGCTGCCCGTGGTGGGCCTGGCCGGGACGCGCTATCTCGATCGGATCCGCGAGGCCGGCCTGACGCCGGTCGCCGAGGCGTTCGCCGACCGTGCCTACACCCCGAGCGGTGCGTTGGTCTCCCGCCGGGAGCCGGGCGCGGTCCTGCACGACCCCGACCTGGTGGCGGAGCGGATGGTGACGATGGTCCGCACCGGGACCGTGCCGGCGGTCGACGGCAGTCTTGTCGAGGTCCAGGCCCAGTCGATCTGCGTGCACGGTGACTCGCCCGGGGCCGTGACCATGGCGCAGGCGGTCCGGACCGCCCTCGAGGGGGCCGGGGTCACCGTCCGGGCCTTCACCACCGAGCCCCAGCCCTCCAGCTCCGCCGCCGGGAACGGCTGAGGCGTGCGGCTGCTGAGCGCGGGGTCCGACGGGCTGCTGGTCGAGGTGGCGGACCTGGACCAGGCCCTGGCCCTGTTCAGCTCGCTGCGCGATGACCCACTGCCCGGGGTGGTCGAGCTCGTCCCGGCCGCCCGTACGGTGCTGGTCCGCTTCGACCCGGACCATACCGGTCCCGCGGCCCTGGGCCACGCGCTGCAACGGCGCCCGCTGATTGCGTCCGCCGCCGTGGACGGCGTTCTGGTCGAGGTGCCCGTGCACTACGACGGCGAGGACCTGTCCGAGGTGGCCCGGCTCTGCGGTCTGGACGAGGCCGAGGTCGTACGCCGTCACACCGCCACCCCCTGGACGGTCGCCTTCACCGGCTTCGCCCCAGGTTTCGCCTACCTCTCCGGCGGCGACCCCGGGCTGGACGTCCCCCGTCGTTCCGAGCCGCGGACCGTCATCCCGGCCGGCTCGGTCGCCCTGGCCGGGCCGTTCTCCGGTGTCTACCCCCGGGCCAGCCCCGGCGGCTGGCAGCTGCTCGGTCGGACCTCGGTGCCGATGTGGGACCTCGAGCGGGCCGACCCCGCCCTGCTCCGACCGGGGATGCGGGTGCGGTTCGTCGACGCCGGCCCCGCCCCGACAGGCCCGGACGAGGCCGACCGCGCCGACCGACGACCGGGCCCGGCCGCGGGCCAGACCGCGCCGGCGAGGAACCGGCTGGAGATCCTCTCCCCCGGCGCCCTGACCGTAGTCGTGGACCTCGGTCGCCCGGGGCGGGCGGCCCAGGGCGTGGCCCGCTCGGGGGCCGTGGACCGGGGCTCGCTGCGTCGGGCCAACCGGCTGGTGGGCAACCCGGCCGACCTGCCCGCCCTGGAGATCGCGGCCGGGGGGTTCCGGGTCCGGGCCTCCGGTGATCTGGTGCTGGCCGTGACCGGCGCGCCCGCCCCGTTGAGCCGGTCCGCCGTCGACGGGGCCGTGGAGGAGGAGGTCGAGCTGCCGGGGGAGACGGCCTTCGCCCTGGACGACGGCGAGGAGCTGCAGCTGGCCACCCCGGGTCGCGGTGTGCTGTCCTACCTCGCGGTGCGGGGCGGCCTGTCGGTCGGACCCGTGCTGGGAAGTGCCTCCACCGACCTGCTGGCCGGCATCGGGCCGGCTCCGCTCCGGGCCGCTGACGAGGTCGCCGTCGGCTCGGCCCGCGCCTCCTCCGTCGCGCTCGACCCGACCCCGCCCCCCGAGCTGCCCGCCTTCGACGAGGTGGTGGAGATCGACGTGCTGCCCGGTCCCCGGGACGACTGGTTCACCCCCGCGGCGCGGAAGCTCTTCGCCACCCAGGAGTGGGCCGTGACGCCGCGGTCCAACCGGGTCGGACTGCGGCTGGAGGGGGCTGAGCCGCTGGAGCGCGCCCGCGCCGGCGAGCTGCCCAGCGAGGGCACCGTGCCCGGCGCCGTCCAGATCCCGCCCAACGGGCAGCCGGTGGTCTTCACGGCGGACCACCCCGTCACCGGCGGCTACCCGGTGATCGCCTGCGTCGCCGCACACCACCTCGACCGCCTCGGTCAGGTGCCCGTCGGGGGTCGGATCCGGTTCCGTCTGCTCGCCACCGCGAGTTCTGGCGAAGATTCGGCTCGGAGTACCGGGCCGAATCTTCTCCAGAACTCCGCTGATCCGAAAGGCCGCCCGTGAAGAAGGTCCTGATCGCCAACCGCGGCGAGATCGCCGTCCGGGTGGCCCGCGCCTGCGCCGACTACGGGGTGGCCTCGGTCGCGGTCTACGCCGACCCCGACGCGGACGCCCTGCACGTCCGGACGGCCACCGAGGCCTGGGGACTGGCCGGCAGCAGCCCCGCCGAGACCTACCTGAACGCCGACGCCCTGCTGCGGGCGGCCCGCGACAGTGGGGCCGACGCCGTCCACCCCGGCTACGGGTTCCTGTCCGAGAGCGCCGACTTCGCCCGTCGGGTCGAGGAAGCCGGTCTGACCTGGATCGGCCCGGCTCCGGAGACCATCGAGTCCCTGGGCGACAAGACCACCGCCCGGGCCCTGGCCCGATCCGTCGGAGCGCCGCTGGTCGCGGGCACCCCCGGGCCGGTGTCCGGGGTCGCGGAGGTCCTGGCCTTCGCCCGCGAGCACGGGCTCCCGGTGGCGATCAAGGCGGCCTTCGGGGGCGGCGGCCGGGGCATGCGGGTGGCCAGCCGGATGGACGAGGTCGCCGAGCTGTACGGCGCCGCCACCCGCGAGGCCGTGGCCGCCTTCGGTCGCGGCGAGTGCTTCGTGGAGCAGTACCTGGAGCGCCCCCGGCACGTCGAGGCCCAGATCCTCGGTGACGGCCACGGGACCGTCGTGGTGGTGGGCACCCGGGACTGCTCGGTGCAGCGGCGCAACCAGAAGCTGGTCGAGGAGGCCCCCGCCCCCTTCCTCACCGACGCCCAGGAGCAGGCCCTGCGGACAGCGGCCCACGACATCGGCGCCGCGGCCCGCTACCGCAGCGCCGGCACGGTGGAGTTCCTGGTCGGGCGCTCGGGCGTCGTCTCCTTCCTCGAGGTCAACACCCGGCTGCAGGTGGAGCACCCGGTGACCGAGGCCACCACCGGGGTCGACCTGGTCCGCCAGCAGCTGCTGGTCGCGGACGGCCGGCCGCTGGAGGTGACCAGCACCCCCGTCCCGGTGGGGCACGCCTTCGAGTTCCGCCTCAACGCCGAGGACCCGGGTCGCGGGTTCCTCCCGACGCCGGGCCCGGTCGAGCGCTTCGACCTGCCCGGCGGCCCGGGGGTCCGGGTGGACTCCGGGGTGGCCGCGGGCTCGGTGGTGCCGGGGGCGTACGACAGCCTGCTGGCCAAGCTCGTGGTGGCCGGACCCACCCGGGAGCAGGCGCTGCGGCGGGCCCGCCAGGCGCTCGCGGACCTGCGGATCGAGGGTCTGCCGACCGTCGTCGGCTTCCACCGCCGACTGGTCGAGGACCCCGCCTTCGTGGGGGACGCGGACGGCTTCGGCGTGCACACCCGCTGGATCGAGACGGAGTGCGACTGGCTCGAGGACCTCGCCCGCAAGCGACCCGCCGAGTCCGAGGGCCCCGGGGTGCTCCGGACCTGGATCGAGATCGACGGACGCCGGATGTCTCTGGCCCTGCCGGGCGACCTGGCCCTGGGCGGCGGCTCGGCGGCACCGACCGCCCGGCCGACGCCCGACGCCGCGGGGGTGGACTCCTCCGCCGTCCGCTCCCCCATCGCGGGCACCTGGGTGGCCTGGCAGGTCAACGACGGCCAGCCGGTGACAACGGGCGACCCGCTCGGCTCGATCGAGGCGATGAAGATGGAGACCACGGTCGCGGCCCACCGGGACGGCCACGTGGAGCTGCTGGTCGAGCCCGGGGCCGTCTGCGCCGAGGGCACGGTCCTGGCCCGCATCACCCCGGAGCCGGCCGCGCCGCCGGAGTGAGCCGGCCGGCCCCGATGCCCCAGACTCGTCCCGTGACCTACCTCGGTGCCCCGCTGGACGTGACCGGACTGCCGGAGGGCTGGACCGCCCGAGCCCCCGACGAGGGGGACCTGCCCGACGTGGTGGCGCTGCTGGCCGCCGACCGCTCGCCCGGCGACAAGCCGGTGGACGTGCCCGGGGTGACCGCCAACCTGGTCGGGATGGGCTCCTGGACCCGGCGCCAGGTCGTCGTCCGCGACCCCGGCCGCCGGCTGACCGGCTGGGCGGTGGTGCACGACCGGGCCGCGGGCCGGACCAGCGTCGAGGTCGTGGTGGGGCCCGGGGACGACGCCGAACGCGCGGCCCGACCGCTGCTCGCCTGGGTCGACGCCACCGCCGCGATGGTCGCGGCGCTGCGGCACCAGCCCCGGACCCAGCTCGACGCCAACCCCCCGGCCCAGGACGTACGGCTGCAGGCCTGGCTCGCCGAGGCGGGCTACACCCAGGTCCGCCGCTGGCTGCAGATGCGGCGTTCCGTCACCCCCGCGGACCGCACCCTGGCCACCGACCCCGCACCTCGCCCCGGGGTGCACGTCCGCCGGGTCCGGGAGCACCCCAGCGGACTGCCCGTGGCCGCCGACGTCCAGACGGTCCACCAGGTCCTGGAGGAGTCCTTCGTCGACCACTTCAACTCCTACCGCGAGAGCTTCGGGGAGTTCGTGGAGCGGCTGCGCGAGGACCCGTGGCACCGCTGGGACCACTGGTGGATCGCGACCCTGGACACCGAGGACGGCCCGCAGCCCGGCGGGGTGCTGATCAGCTCGGTCTCCCCGCCCGACGCCGCCGGCCGCTACGGCAGCTACATCGACTACATCGGGGTGCACCGCCGGGCCCGGGGCCGCGGGGTGGCCAAGGCCCTGCTGCGGACGGTGATCGCCGACACCGCCGAACGGGAGCGGCACTGGGTCGGGCTCGAGGTCGACGCCGACTCCCCCACCGGCGCCGACGGTCTGTACCTGTCCCTCGGCTGGCAGACTGAGCACGTCACCCAGTCCTGGCACCGGGACGTCCCCGCCGCACCGGTGGGCTGACCAGAGATCGGAGTCCCGATGAAGCGTGAGCTCACCCGTACGGGTCTGGCGGTGGCGGCCACCGCGGCCCTCGGCTCCCTCGCCAGCAGCGACGTCACCAGCACCTGGTACGCCCGTCTGGACAAGCCGCCGATCCAGCCACCGGGGCCGGTGTTCGGGATCGTGTGGACCACGCTCTACACCGACATCGCCGTCACCTGCGCCCTGGCGCTGGATCGGCTGCGGGAGACCGACCCGCTCGGGGCGGTCGAGTTCGAGCGCTTCCTGGCCGCCAACCTGTTCCTGAACGCGTCCTGGAGCTGGGTGTTCTTCAAGGCCCACCGGCTGCCGCCCGCGGTGCTGGTCGCCGGCGCCCTGGCCCTCAGCAGCGCGGACCTGGTGCGCCGGGTCGCCCGGGTCGACCGGCGGGCCGGGCTGGCCCTGGCCCCGTACGCGATCTGGTGCAGCTTCGCCACGGTGCTGAGTGCGGCGCTCTGGCGGCGCAACCGCTGAGCCTTCGACGGCTGACCGCGGCTGTCCTGCGGGCGAGATGGCCCGCCACCCCCCGGTCCACCGCCTTCTAGACTGCAGCGTCTGGTGCCGCCAGACGCTGCCCTCGGCTCGAAGGACCTTCCATGGCTCGTACGTCTCCCCGCCGCCCGGCGCGCGACCTGGCGCTGATCGCCGTGTTCGCCGGGGTCGTCGCCGCACTCGGCCTCGTCCCGGCGCTCGCCGTCCCCGGCTTCGGCGTCCCGATCACCGCCCAGACCCTGGGCGTCATGCTGGCCGGTGCCGTGCTCGGCGCCCGGCGGGGCTTCCTCTCCCTGCTGCTGTTCGTCGGGCTGGTCGCGCTGGGCCTGCCGCTGCTGGCCGGCGGCCGCGGGGGTCTGGGCGTCTTCGCCGGACCCAGCGTCGGCTTCCTCGTGGGCTTCCCGTTCGCCGCGTTCGTCACCGGGTGGCTGAGCGAGCGGCGGACCGGGCGCTACCGCCTCGGCTGGGGCATCGCCGCCGCGCTGGTCGGCGGGGTGGTCGTGGAGTACGTCTTCGGCATCGCCGGCATCGCCCTGGTCGCCCACACCTCGCTGCTCGCCGCCCTGTCCTCGACCGCGGTCTTCATCCCCGGCGACGTGGTCAAGGCCGTGTTGGCCGCCCTGGTCGCCCGCGGCGTGCACGCCGCCTACCCCGGCCTGCTCCGGCAGCCCGCCGAGCGGGACCGCACTCTCGCCTCCGCGTGAGCAGCACCCGGGCCCGCCCGTGCTGAGCGCCGGACGGGCGGTGCTGGCCGAGTCCGACCCGGTGGCGGCGTTCCTGGCCGCCCACGCGGCGGGCGAGAGGGTCGCGCTCCCCACCTCGGGGACCTCGACGGCTCCCCGCTCCGTGGTCCGCAGCACCGCCTCCTGGGTCGACTCGTTCGCCGGCGTGGCCGCGCTCAGCGGGCTCACCCCCGCCTCCCGGGTCTGGGTGCCGGGACCGCTGAACGCCACCATGAACCTGTTCGCCGCCGTGCACGCCCGGCACCTGGGGGCGGCTCGGGTCCCGACGCTGGCCGA
>JAOPXW010000084.1 GCA_025964935.1 Friedmanniella sp.
CCCGGCGCGAGCGGGTCCAGCGGGAGGCGCGGGACGCGGCGACCGTCCAGACCGCCGGCGCCTACCTGGCGGCCCAGCTCGAGCGCTCGCTGTCCCGGGCGGCGGTCGCCCGGACCGGGGCGGAGGCGGCCAGGACCGAGGCCGACACGGCCCTGCGGGACGTCCGGGCCGAGGTCCGCCGGCTGGGCGGAGAGTTCGAGCACCTGGTGGACGCCGTTCACCGCGACGAGCTGGCCCGGGCCGAGCAGCGGATGCGCGTCGACACCCTGGCCGAGCGTGCGCTGGCCGAGCTCGGCCTCGAGGCGTCGGCCCTGGTGCAGGACTACGGCCCCGACCAGCCCGTCCCGGTGCTGGTGCGGGAGGACGGCACCGCTCTCGGTCCTGACGACGAGGTGCCGCCGCCCGTGCCGTACGTGCGCGACCAGCAGCAGGCCCGGCTGCGCAAGGCGGAGAAGTCCCTCGGTGTCCTCGGCCGGGTCAACCCGCTGGCCCTGGAGGAGTTCGACGCCCTGGCCGAGCGGCACCAGTTCCTGGCCGAGCAGCTCGAGGACCTGAGGCAGACCCGGCGCGATCTGCTGGACATCATCACCGACGTCGACGCCCGGGTGGAGCAGGTGTTCGCCGAGGCGTACGCCGACGTCGAGGTGGCGTTCGCGCGCGTCTTCGCCCGGCTGTTCCCCGGCGGCGAGGGCCGGCTGGTGCTGACCGAGCCCGACAGCTGGCTGACCACCGGAGTGGACGTCGAGGCCCGGCCGGCCGGCAAGAAGGTCAAGCGGCTGTCGCTGCTGTCCGGCGGGGAGCGGTCCCTGGTCGCCGTGGCCTTCCTGGTCTCGCTGTTCATCGCCCGGCCCAGCCCGTTCTACATCCTCGACGAGGTCGAGGCCGCACTGGACGACACCAACCTGGGTCGGCTGCTCGAGATCTACGAGGAGCTGCGGGCCAGCAGCCAGCTTCTGGTCATCACCCACCAGAAGCGCACGATGGAGATCGCCGACGCCCTGTACGGCGTCACCATGCGGGGCGACGGGGTCTCCGCGGTCATCTCCCAGCGGCTGCGGGAGTCCGACGCGGTCGCCTGAGGCCGACGTGGGAGGGTCCGTGACCAAATCGAGAGCGACACCCCGGTCGCCGGCTCCCCGCCCGTACGGGGCTTCGCTGGCACCATGACGGATGGAGTGCAGCTCGCCGGCCCGGCCGGCGGGTGCCCTCCGGGAGCCTCGGCTCCCTCCCGTACGACAGTTCCTTCCCCGGTAGCTGTTGACTGTCCGAAAGGCCTCTCGTGACCGCCATCCTCATCTCCATGTTCCTCATCCTCGTCATCGCCGTCGGCACCGTCGGCCTGGTCGCCGTCGGGATGGAGGGCTGGGGCAAGATCCTCATCCCCCGCGTCGCCGACCGGATGGCCCGCGCCGCCCAGCACCTCAACGGCGACGGCCGCCCCCCGAAGCGCTTCCTGCGGGTGCTCCGGCTGGCCCGCCGGGTCGGTCAGACCGTGGCACCCAAGACGGTCACCCGCCTGATGCACTGAGGCCCGCGCCGGGGCCCGTCCGGGCCACGACGACGGCCCGGCCGGGGCCGGACCCGCCCCTAGGATGTGCCGGTGGACCCAGTGACTCTGTACCTGCTCGTCGGCGGCCTCGTGCTGGCGGCGTTCGTGATCGTCGGGATCGTCGCCGTCCGTCGGCGGGCGGCCCTGCGCCAGGGGCGGGTGACCCCGCAGCTGGACAACGACCCCAGCGGCCGCCCCGCCGACCCGGCGCTGGACGCGGGGGACACCTCGGGCAGCTCGGTGGCGGTCCGCGACCGCGCCGACGCGCTGGCCAACGACGGTCGGACGGGCACCGACCTCCTCCCCGCCGAGCGGGAGCCGGAGGTCGACCGGCCCGAGACCGCCGCGACCCGGCTGGCCCGCCTGCGCCGCCGGCTGGCCGGCTCCAACAGCGCCCTGAGCCGCGGGCTGCTCGCCCTGCTCAGCCGGGACCGGATCGACGAGGACACCTGGGACGACTTCGAGGAGGTGCTGATCACCTCCGACCTGGGCGTCGGCCCGACCACCGAGCTGGTCGACCAGCTGCGGAGCCGGTTCCGGGTCGAGGGCGTGTCCGACCCCGCCCAGGCCCGGGCCGTGCTGCGCGAGGAGCTGGTCCGGCTCGTGGACCCGACCCTGGACCGTACGGTGCACGCCGAGCGCACCGACCGGCCCGGGGTGGTGATGGTGGTCGGGGTCAACGGGACCGGCAAGACCACCACCGTGGGCAAGCTGGCCCGGGTGCTGGTGGCCGAGGACAAGGACGTGCTGCTGGGGGCAGCGGACACGTTCCGGGCCGCTGCGGCGGAGCAGCTCGCCACCTGGGGTGACCGGGTGGGGGTCCCGACCGTCCGGGGGGCCGAGGGGGCCGACCCGGCCAGTGTCGCCTTCGAGGCGGTCCGGGCCGGCATCGAGCAGGAGGTCGACACGGTGCTGATCGACACGGCCGGGCGGCTGCACACCAAGTCCGGGCTGATGGACGAGCTGGGCAAGGTGAAGCGGGTGATCGAGCGTCAGGCCGCGGTGACCGAGGTGCTGCTGGTGCTGGACGCGACGACTGGTCAGAACGGGCTGACGCAGGCGCGCATCTTCCGCGACGCCGTCGACGTCACGGGCATCGTCCTGACCAAGCTGGACGGCTCGGCCAAGGGC
>JAOPXW010000095.1 GCA_025964935.1 Friedmanniella sp.
GCCTCCGGCCTGACGAAGAAGGAGCTGCTCGGTCTGCGCCGCGAGAAGGACAAGCTGGCCAAGACCCTCGGCGGGATCCGCGAGATGACCCGGACCCCGCAGGCCGTCTGGATCGTGGACACCAAGAAGGAGCACCTGGCCGTCGACGAGGACCGCAAGCTGAAGATCCCCGTGATCGGCATCCTGGACACCAACTGCGACCCCGACGAGGTCGACTTCGCCATCCCCGGCAACGACGACGCGATCCGCTCCGTCTCGCTGCTGACCCGCGTCCTGGCCGACGCCGTGGCCGAGGGCCTGGTGGCCCGCTCCGGCGGCAACCAGACCGGGACCGAGACCGAGGTCGAGCCCATGCCCGACTGGGAGCGCGAGCTGCTGGGTGCCGAGGCCCCCACGCCGGCCGAGACCCCGGCCGCTGACGCCGCCCCCGTGCCCGCCGACGAGCAGCCCGGTGCTGCGGTTGCCGAGGTCGAGGCCGCCACCGACGCGTCCACCGAGGCCGAGACCCCGGTCCAGGCCACCAACTGACGCTGCTGACGCAGAGAAGAACGAGGTAACTGAGTGATGGCGACGATTGCCGCGACTGACGTGAAGAAGCTCCGCGACGCCACCGGCGCGGGGATGATGGACTGCAAGAAGGCGCTGACCGAGGCCGACGGCGACTACGACAAGGCCGTGGAGTTCCTGCGGGTCAACGGCCAGGCGAAGGCGGCCAAGCGCGGCGCCGAGCGGGCCGCCACCAACGGCCTGGTGGCCTTCGAGGCCGGCGCGCTGCTCCAGCTCGGGGCCGAGACCGACTTCGTGGCCAAGAACGAGGAGTTCCAGGCCCTGGCGGCTGACGTCGTCAAGGCCGCCGCGGTCAACAAGGCCGACGGTGTCGAGGCGGCCAACGCCGCCCCGCTGCCCTCGGGCAAGACCGTGGCCGAGGCCGTGAACGAGCTGGCCATCAAGATCGGCGAGAAGCTCGAGATCTCGAACGTGGCCTACTTCTCCGGCCAGACCGTGGTCTACCTGCACCGCCGCGCCTCCGACCTGCCGCCGCAGGTGGGCGTGCTGGTGGAGTACGACGGCGCCGACGAGGGTGCGGCGCGCGCCGCGGCGATGCAGATCGCCGCCATGCGCCCGCAGTACCTCACCCGCGACGAGGTGCCGGCCGACCTGGTGGAGAACGAGCGCCGGATCGCCGAGGCCACGGCCAAGGAGGAGGGCAAGCCCGCCCAGGCCCTGCCGAAGATCATCGAGGGTCGGGTGAACGCGTTCTTCAAGGACGTGGCGCTGCTCGACCAGCCCTCGGTGACCGACAACAAGACCTCGGTCGGCAAGCAGCTGCAGGCTGCCGGCGTGACCGTGAAGCGCTTCGTGCGCTTCGAGGCCGCAGGAGCCTGACCGTCTGAGACGACGTGGAACAATGCGCTGCGGACCGGTCGGTCCGCAGCGCATTGCTTCGTGACGAGTGGGATGAGCCGACAGGAACGGTGCAGATGAGCAGTCCTTACAAGCGCGTGATGCTGAAGCTGTCCGGTGAGGTCTTCGGCGGCGGCAAGGTCGGGGTCGACCCCGATGTCGTGGCCGGCCTCGCCGCCCAGATCCACCAGGTGGTCAGCAGTGGCGTCCAGGTCGCGGTCGTGGTCGGCGGGGGCAACTTCTTCCGCGGAGCCGAGCTGCAGCAGCGCGGCATGGAGCGCGACCGCGCCGACTACATGGGCATGCTCGGCACCGTGATGAACTGCCTGGCCCTGCAGGACTTCCTGGAGAAGGCCGGCACCCAGACCCGGGTGCAGACCGCCATCGCGATGGGGCAGGTCGCCGAGCCGTACATCCCGCGTCGCGCGGAACGGCACCTGGAGAAGGGCCGCGTGGTCATCTTCGGGGCCGGCTCCGGGATGCCCTACTTCTCCACCGACACCGTCGCGGCCCAGCGCGCGCTGGAGATCAGCGCGGACGTCCTGCTGATGGGCAAGCAGGGGGTGGACGGGGTCTACTCCGCCGACCCCAAGACCGACCCTGCCGCGGTGAAGTTCGACGACCTCAGCTACGACGAGTACCTCGCCCGCGACCTCAAGGTCGCCGATGCGACGGCCATCAGCATGGCCCGCGACTACAAGCTGGAGATGGTCTTCTTCAGCCTCGACCACGACGGCACGATCGTCAGCGTCGTCGCGGGTGAGAAGATCGGTACCACCGTGCACGCCTGACGCGGCACCCTCCCGCCCGTCCGGGCACCCTGACAGACCCGCATGACCGCTCGACCGACACCGAAGGAGCAAGACACCGTGATCTCCGACATCATCACCGACGCTGAGACCAAGATGGCCAACGCGATCGAGTACGCCAAGGAGGAGTTCGCGGCGATCCGCACCGGTCGGGCCCACCCGGCCATGTTCGCCAAGCTGACGGCCGACTACTACGGCTCGCCCACCCCGCTGCAGCAGCTGGCCACCTTCCAGGTGCCCGACGCCCGCGTCGTCATGATCACCCCGTACGACCAGTCCTCGGTGAACGCGATCGAGAAGTCGATCCGGGACTCCGACCTGGGGGTCAACCCCTCCAACGACGGCAAGTCCATCCGGGTCACCCTGCCGCTGCTGACCGAGCAGCGCCGCAAGGAGTACATCAAGCTGGCCAAGACCAAGGCTGAGGACGCTCGCATCTCCGTCCGGGGCGCTCGTCGCACCGCGAAGGAGGCACTGGACAAGCTGGTCAAGGACAAGGAGGTCGGCGAGGACGAGGTGGCCCGCGCCGAGAAGCAGCTGGACGCCTCGACCAAGAAGCACACCGACGCGATCGACGACGTCCTCAAGCACAAGGAAGCCGAGCTGCTCGAGGTCTGAGCGTTCCCCGACCCCAGGCGTTCGACCCGAGTGAAGGTGCCCGACGTGACCGACGCGACCCCTCCCGTGGCCTCCCACGGCAGAGCGGGCCGCAACCTGCCCGCAGCCATCGGCGTCGGGGTCGGGCTCGGTGCCTACGTCGTGCTCAGCCTGGTCTTCCTCAAGCCGGCCTTCGTCCTGCTGGTCGCGGTGGCCCTGGCCCTGGCCTCGGTCGAGCTGCACCAGGCGCTGCGACGGCAGGGGATGACCTCGGCCATCGTGCCGATCGTGGTCGGCAGCGTGGCCATCTCCATCGGGTCCTACCTGGCCGGGCGGCAGAGCCCGGTGGTGTTCTCCACCACCAGCGTGCTGCTCGCCGCCCTCGCCCTGACCGTGCTGGCCGCGCTGGTCTGGCGGATGCCCGGCGGCGCGGACGGCTACGTGCGGGACGTGGCCGCCAGCCTGCTGATCATCGGTTACGTCCCCCTACTGGGCTCCTTCACCGCGCTCATCCTGGCCGGCGACCAGGGGGTGGCCCGGACCGTCACCTTCCTGCTGGTCGTGGTGATGAACGACACCGGCGGCTACGTGGCCGGTGTGCTGTTCGGCAAGCACCCGATGGCCCCGCACATCAGCCCCAAGAAGTCCTGGGAGGGTCTGGCCGGGTCCTTCGTCTTCGGCATCGCCGCCGGCGTCGGGATGGCCGTCTACGGGCTGCACGTCCCCTGGTGGGTCGGGGTCATCCTCGGTGTCTGCCTGGTCGGGGTCGGCACCTGCGGTGACCTGATCGAGTCCCTGGTCAAGCGGGACCTGGGGATCAAGGACATGAGCTCGTTCCTGCCCGGTCACGGCGGGGTGATGGACCGTCTCGATTCGCTCCTGGTCGCTGCGCCGGTAGCCTGGCTCATCATGTACATCTTGGTTCCCGGCGGATGAGCACCCCGCCCCCGGCGGGAAGCACGGTTCCCCCCAGCCCGAGCGCACCCTCCCCGTTGCCCCTGGTCTTCAACGCACCCAAGCGGGGCAAGCCGCCCACGCACTGGGCCGACCTGACCCCGGCCCAGCGCCGCGAGGCCGTCGAGGCGGCCGGTCACCGCGCCTACCGCGCCCGTCAGCTGTCGGCGCACTACTTCGAGGGCCTGCGCGACGACCCGGCGGACTGGACCGACCTGCCCGGGCCCGTACGGCAGTCGCTGGCGGAGAAGTTCCTGCCGCCGCTGCTCAACCCGGTGCGTCAGCTGATGTGCGACGACGACACCACGGTCAAGTCCCTGTGGCGCCTGCACGACGGCGCACTCGTGGAGAGCGTCCTGATGCGCTACCCCGACCGGGTCACCATGTGCGTCTCGTCCCAGGCGGGCTGCGGGATGGCCTGCCCCTTCTGCGCCACCGGTCAGGGCGGGCTGCAGCGCAACATGAGCACGGCCGAGATCGTGGAGCAGGTCCTCGACGGCGCCCGCCGGCTCGACCGCGGTCAGGTGGCCGGCGGTCCGGGGCGGGTCAGCAACGTGGTCTTCATGGGCATGGGTGAGCCGCTGGCCAACTACAACGCCGTCATCGGCGCGGTCCGCCAGCTCGTCACCCCGGCCCCCGACGGGCTGGGGATGAGCGCCCGCGGGATCACGGTCTCCACCGTCGGCCTGGTGCCCCGGATGCAGCAGCTGGCCGGGGAGGGCATCCCGGTCACCCTGGCCCTGTCCCTGCACGCCCCCGACGACGAGCTGCGCGACGAGCTGGTCCCCATCAACACCCGGTGGAACGTGGACGAGGTCGTCGACGCCGCCTGGGAGTACGCCCGGATCACCAAGCGCCGGGTCTCCATCGAGTACATCCTCATCCGGGACATGAACGACCAGGCGTTCCGGGCCGACCTGCTGGCCAAGAAGCTCAAGCGGCGCGGCAACTGGGGCTGGGTGCACGTGAACCTGATCCCCCTCAACCCGACCCCGGGCTCGATCTGGACCGCCTCCCGACGTCGCGACGAGGCCGAGTTCGTCCGCCGGCTTGAGGCCAAGGGGGTGCCCGTCACCGTCCGGGACACGCGGGGACGCGAGATCGACGGCGCCTGCGGGCAGCTGGCGGCGACCGACGCCTGAGGGACCGCCTCAGCGCGGCAGCGGCACGATGCTCGCCTGCCGGACCACACCGTCGGCCAGGTCCAGCAGACCGAGCGTCCCGTACGGCTGACGCCGCCGGTCGGTGGGGGAGCCGGGGTTGAAGACCCGGACCTCCCCGCTGACGTCCATCGGGATGTGGGAGTGGCCGAACACCACCAGGTCCGCGGCGGGGAACCGCCGCCGCATCCGCGCGGGCCGCCCGGCGGCCGGTCCGCTGTCGTGGATCATCGCCACCCGGACGCCCGCCAGCTCGACCTCCAGGGTCTCCGGCGCGCCCCACGCGGCCACCTCGGGTCGGTCGTTGTTGCCCAGCACCGCCCGGACGGGGGCGAACCCCGACAGCGTGTCCAACACGTCCGCCGTGCAGACGTCGCCGGCGTGCAGGATGAGGTCCGCGCCGTCCAGGTGAGCGGCGACGGCGGTCGGCAGTCCCTTCCAGAAGCGCGGGCTGTGGGTGTCGGACAGCACGACCACCCGCAGCGGGGTCTCCGACATCGGCGGCCTGTCTCCCTCCCGACCGGCCGGTGCCGGTCGGCCTCCATCATCGGCGGGCCGCCCGAGTGGCGGGGCGCGGGGGTGGGCGGCCAGGATGGGGGGATGGCCGACCTTGACCAGTCCCTGACCGACCTCGCCCAGGCGTACGGCATCGCGACCGAGTACTGGGACTGGGAGGGTCGGCACGT
>JAOPXW010000103.1 GCA_025964935.1 Friedmanniella sp.
TTGCGGTCCTGCTCCCAGTCGTCTACTACGCGCTCGGTGGGAGCTGAGACGGTCCGGAGACGCCCGATGCGGGCCCCGTCTCAACGTGGGACCCGCATCATGGCGACCATTGCGGTCGGGCTGACAGGATTTGAACCTGCGACCCCCTGACCCCCAGTCAGGTGCGCTACCAAGCTGCGCTACAGCCCGCCGGCCACGCTCGAACCGAGCAGGACCACGAGGGGAAACACTACCGTAGCCGCGGCGTACGACCGAACCTGATCGTTGATCGGACCGGTCGTGTCGCCGTAAAGGTCAGCGGTTCTTCCGCTTCTCCCGGGCCCGGACCTCGACGTGCACCGGAGTGCCGACGAAGCCGAACTCCTCCCGCAGCCGCCGCTCGACGAACCGGACGTAGCCCGGGTCGATCTGGCCCGAGGTGAAGAGCACGAACGTGGGCGGACCGGTCTGGGCCTGGGTCCCGAAGAGGATCCGGGGCTGCTTGCCGCTGCGGACTGGGTGCGGGTGCGAGGCGACGATACGGCCCAGAAAGGCGTTCAGCTTGCCGGTGGAGATGCGGGTCTCCCAGCCGCCCAAGGCCTGCTCGATGGCCGGTCCCAGCCGGTCCACGTGCCGGCCGGTGGTCGCCGAGATGTTGATCTTGGCCGCCCACTCGAACTGCACCAGGTCCCGCTCGATCTCCCGCTCCAGGTAGTGGCGGCGTTCCTCGTCGGTCAGGTCCCACTTGTTGAAGGCGATGACCAGCGCACGACCCGTCTCCTCCACCGAGGTGAAGATCCGCAGGTCCTGCTCGGTCACGGGCTGGCTGGCGTCCACCACCACGACGCAGACCTCGGCCCGCTCGATGGCGCCGTGGGTCCGCAGGCTGGCGTAGTACTCGTGGCCGGAGGCCTCCTTGACCCGACGACGGATGCCGGCGGTGTCGATGAACCGGTAGAGCGTGCCGTCGACCTCGACCAGCTCGTCGACCGGGTCGACGGTGGTCCCGGCGGCGTTGTCCACGACGACCCGCTGCTGGCGGGCGACCTTGTTGAGCAGGCTCGACTTGCCCACGTTGGGCTAGCCGACGATGGCCACCCGGCGGGGGCCGCGCTCGACCGGGTCCACCTCGCGGGGCGCGTCCGGGATGGCGCCGAGGATGGCGTCGAGCAGGTCGCCGCTCCCCCGGCCGTGCAGCGCGGACACCGGGAACGGCTCGCCCAGGCCCAGGTTCCACATGGTCGCGGCCTCGGCCTCCGAGCGCTGGTCGTCGACCTTGTTGGCCGCCAGCACCACCGGCTTCCCGCTGCGGCGCAGGATCTGCACCACGGCCTCGTCCACGTCCTGGGTCCCGACCGTCGCGTCCACCACGAAGATGACCGCGTCGGCGGAGGCGATGGCCAGCTCGGCCTGCTCGGCGATCTGGGCCGCCATGCCCTGGGCGTCGGGGGCCCAGCCGCCGGTGTCGACCAGCACGAACTGCCGGCCGTTCCAGTTGGCGTCGTAGGAGACGCGGTCCCGGGTCACCCCGGGCACGTCCTGCACGACCGCCTCGCGGCGGCCGATGATGCGGTTGACCAGGGTCGACTTGCCGACGTTGGGACGGCCGACCACCGCCACCACGGGCAGGATCTGCGTCGCCTCGGCGGTCGCGGTGTCACTCATGATTGTCTTCTACTCAAGATCTCGAGACGGCGTACGCCTCAGGTTGTCGTCGTGGTCGAACTGACCGGTTTGGGCTTCGGGGGACCTGGCAAGGGTAGCCCGGTGAGGGCCTGGGCGGCGACCACGTGGTCGGCCAGCCGGGTCCGCACGTGCTCGGTCCACTCGGCCACCAGCTGTTTGCGCCGCGGCCAGGGCTGCTGCGGGACCGCGATGGGCTCGCCGTAGACGATGTGGATCGGCGACCCGCGCCGCGGCATCTGGCTCTGGGTGTGCCCGGGCTCGCGGGTCCCGAGGATGGCCACCGGGATCACCGGGGCGCCGCTGACCATGGCCAGGTAGGCCGCGCCACCGCGGGCGTAGCTCACCTCTCCCCCGGTCCGCACCCCCTCGGGGAAGACCGCCAGGACCCTGTCCGAGCGCAGCACCTGGACGGCCCGGTTGATGGCCCGGATGTCGACCTGCCGCCGGTTCAGCGAGATCTGGCCCAGGTGGGCCAGCAGCCGGCCACCCGGTCCGACGAAGAGCTCGTGCTTGGCCATGGCGAAGGTCAAGCGGCCGGTCAGGGCGACGATGACCGGCCCGTCGAGCAGACCGATGTGGTTCGCGGCCAGGATGACCGCCCCCGAAGTGGGGACGTGCTCGGTGCCGTGCACCCGGGCGCGCCACCAGAAGCGCAGGATCCAGGCGACGGGGACCCGGGCGACCCGGAGCGCCCACTCCCGGCCCGCGGGCATCTGGCCGAGGTGCGGAAGATCAGGGCTGACCCCCGCGATCACGGCGACGGGTCCCCCTTGGACGCACTCGGCACGAGCGCGCAGATCGCGTCGATGACCTGGTCCAGGTCGAGATAGGTGGAGTCGATGACCCGTACGCCGGGGGCGGCCGACTCGAACTGGGCCACCGTGGCGTCGTCGCGGTCCCGCCGGATCACCTGGTCGGTGACGGCGGCGGCGTCCACGACCTCACCCAGCTCGGCGTGCCGGCGGGCCACCCGGGCGGCCGGGTCGGCCACCAGCAGGACACGGACGTCGGCGTCCGGCGCGACCACGGTGGTGATGTCGCGGCCCTCGGCCACGATGCCCTCGGCCGCGGCGGCGATCTGGGCGCGCTGTCGGTCGACGAGGTCGGCCCGAACTGCGAGGTTGGTGGCCACGGCGCTGACGGCCGCCGACACCTGCGGCTCCCGGATGGCCTGGCTGACGTCGGTCCCGTCGACCGCGATGGTGGCGTTGAGCGGGTCGGTGTTGATGTCGAGTCGCGCCTTCGTCACCAGGGTGGCGACCGCGTCGGCGTCGGCGAGCTCCACCCCCCGGTCCAGCGCGAGCCAGGTGACGGCGCGGTACATGGCGCCGGTGTCGAGGAACGCCAGGCCCAGGCGGTCCGCCACCCCGCGCGCCGTGCTGGACTTCCCGGACCCACTGGGACCGTCGATCGCGATGACGAGCGGTCGCTGGGACCCCCCGCGCACGTGGTTGGACGTCACCGTCGTTGCCTCAGACATGGCTGTGAGCCTACCGTCCGGGTCTGACAAGGAGGTCCGGACGCAACGGGCCGGCCCGGGCGGAGAGGTCAGGGCACAGACCAGCCGCGGCCCTGCATGAGGGTCCGGAGGTCGGCGCTGCGGTCGGGGCTGACCGCCAGCGACAGATAGCCCACCTGCCGGTCCTGGTCGTGCTCGATGGCGATGTCTTCGACGTTGACACCGGCGTCCTCGACGTCGGCGAAGAGCCGCGCGAGGGCCCCGGGCGCATCCGGGATGGCCACCACGACCTGGTCGTAGCGGACCGCGGCGGAGCCGTGCTTGCCCGGGATCCGGCGGGTCCCGTCCACCCCGCGCTCGAGCTGGGTGCGCAGCGCAGCCTGGTCGGGCTCGGCCTCGATCGCCGCGATCAGCTCGGCGAGCTGGTCCTGGACGCCGCGCAGCTCGCCCAGCACCGCGGCCGCGTTCGCCCCCACGATCTGCTCCCACAGCGCGGGGTCGCTGCCGGCGATCCGGGTGACGTCACGCAGCCCCTGGCCGGCCAGCATCAGGTCGGCCTCCGCCACCGTGGTGAGGTGCCCCGCCATCAGCACCGACATCAGGTGGGGCAGGTGCGACACCCGCGCCACGGCGACGTCGTGGTCGTCGACGTCCATCACGACGCGGCGGGCCCGGCAGGCGGCGGCCATCGCCGCGACCGTGTCCACCGACGACGGGGCCGAGCGCCGGTGCGGGGTGATCACCCAGGTGCGGTCCTCGAACAGGTCGGCGTGGGCGGTCACCGGCCCGGAGTGCTGCGAGCCGGCCATCGGGTGCGACCCCACGTAGCGCGACAGGTCCACCTCGTGCCGCCAGACCGAGTCCAGCACGCCGGCCTTGACCGAGCCCACGTCGGTGACGGTGGCGTACGGGTAGACGGTCAGGCTGTCCACCACGACCTGGGCGAGGGCGGCGGGCGGCACGGCCACGACGACCAGGCCGACCGACTCGGCCGCAGGGACCTCGGTGGTGCCGGCCCCCAGGCTGGCCGCGACCTGGGCGTGGCTGCTGGTCCGGTCACGCAGGTGCACGGCGTACCCGGCCGCGGTCAGCGCGCACCCGATGGACGCGCCGACCAGCCCCGTCCCGATGACCACCGTGACGGGGGGTGGCGGGACGGTCACGACCCCGGGTCCGCCGGGGTTCCTGCGGCCGGTCCGGGGCCGAGCCGGACCTCGGGCGCGGCGGCCTCGGAGACCAGCTGGGCCGGTGCCTCCCGGCCCGGGTCGTTGGGATCGATGCTGTCCGAGAGCAGGGCGGCCAGCCGATCGCCCCGGATCCGGCGGAACTTGCGGGGCAGCACCCGGTTGCGGTCCAGGATGGCGACCTCGAGGGACTCCACCCCGATCTCCCGGGGGGCCGCGGTGGCCCCGCCGTCGGCCGCGAGCGCCGCGACCGCGAGCCGGGTGGCCTGGGCCAGGCCCAGCCCGGGCCGGAAGCCCTGGCGCACCTTCTCGGTGATGACCTCGGCCGACCCGCCCATCACGGCGAAGTCCTGCTCGTCGCCGACCGACCCGTCGTAGGTCAACCGATAGATCTGGTCGAGCCCCGGGGTGACCCCGAGCTCGGCGACCACGATCTCCACCTCGTACGGCTTCTCCCCGCCCGAGGAGAAGATGGTGCCGAGCAGCTGGGCGTACGCGTTGGCCAGCCCGCGCCCCGTGACGTCGGTCCGGTCGTAGCTGTAGCCGCGCAGGTCGGCGTAGCGGATCCCGGCCGTCCGCAGGTTCTCGAACTCGTTGTAGCGGCCGACCGCGGCGAAGCCGATCCGGTCGTAGATCTCACTCACCTTGTGCAGGGCCTGGGAGCGGTTCTCGGCCACGAACAGGATGCCGTCGGCGTAATGCAGGACCACCACCGAGCGGCCGCGACCGATCCCCTTCCGGGCGTAGTCGGCCCGGTCCTTCATCTGCTGCTCGGGCGCGACGTAGAACGGCATGCTCATCGCAGGGGGGCTCCGGGTCCGTCGGGACGCTGCTGTCGACCGGCGACCAGCTGGGCGACCATCTGGGCGATCTGGCCCTCGGCGACCCGCTGGACCCCGTCCACTGTGGTGATCATCACGACCGGGAAGATACCGCGCGCCAGGTCCGGCCCGCCGGTGGCGGAGTCGTCGTCGGCCGCGTCGTAGAGGGCCTGCAGCACGGCCATGGTCGCCTCGGTGGGGTCGAGGTCGGGCCGGTAGAGCTTCTTCAGCGAACCGCGGGCGAACACCGAGCCGGAGCCGACCGAGAAGAACGCGTGCTCCTCGTAGCGGCCACCGGTGGCGTCGTAGGAGAAGATGCGGCCCTCCTCGGCGGCCACGTCCCAGCCGGCGAAGAGCGGGATCACCATCAGCCCCTGCATGGCCAGGCCCAGGTTGGCCCGGATCATGGTGGCCAGCCGGTTGGCCTTGCCCACCAGCGAGAGGGGAGCCCCCTCGAGCTTCTCGTAGTGCTCGAGCTCGACCTGGAACAGGCCCACCATCTCGACCGCGATGCCGGCCGCGCCGGCGATGCCGATCATGGAGAACTCGTCGGCCGGGAACACCTTCTCGATGTCGCGCTGGGCGATGACGTTGCCCATGGTGGCGCGGCGGTCCCCCGCCATCACCACCCCGCCGGGGAAGGTCGCTGCCACGATGGTGGTGCCGTGCGGAGCCAGGTCACCGGCGGACAGCAGGGTCGGGGTGGCCGTACGGGAGGAGGGCAGGACGTTCGGGGCGACCAGGGCGGCGAAGTCCAGGAAGGACGACGTGCCCGACCGGAGGAACTCCGGGGACAGTCCGGCCGCGCGGGCGGGGTCGGTCACTGGCCGCCCTTCTGCACGAACGACCGGACGAACTCCTCGGCGTTCACCTCGAGCACGTCGTCGATCTCGTCCAGCAGCGAGTCGACGTCGGAGTCCAGCTCGGCCTTGTGGGCCGTGTCGGTCGGGGCGACCGGCTCGAGCTCGGCGTCCTCGGCCCGCCGTGACTTGCGTTGGCTCTGCTCTGACTCAGCCATTCCTGCTCCTCGCATCGAAGGGCTCCAGCCTAGCCAACCCGGGGCGTCGCCCGGGCCGACGCGGCGGTCCCGGCCGCCCCCGGCTCCGCATCCGTACGAAGACCCGGGCAGACGGCCCGTCTGCCCTCACTGGGCGTGCTCGCGGCCGGGCTGACCCGAACCCGGCGACCGCCCGCCTGACCAGACGACACGAGCCCCGGACCAGCGTCGCTGGTCCGGGGCCCGTGGTCAGGTCCAACTGGGAAGGGATTAGCCGGTGGCGGCGGCGTACGCGTTCACGATCCCGCGTCCGTAGAACCCGTTCTTGCTGGTCGGCCCGGTGCAGGTCGCCTCGGCCTCGACCACCCCGGCGGCGGCGGTCACCCGGGTGTAGTGGAAGGTCCGGGGCGTGGGGCAGGCGTGCGGCTGGGCCGACTTGTAGAGCCAGCTGCGGCTGGCGTTCACGTTGAGACCGACCCCACCGTGCGCCTTGTCGATCTTGCCGTGCCGGGCGACGACCAGGGCGGCGACCCCGGCGGCGTGCGGCGAGGCCATCGAGGTGCCCTGCAGGTACTGGTAGTAGCCGCAGACGTCGCCCTTGCAGTCACGGACGACGGCCGGGTTGTTGGGGGTCCCGTCCTCATTCAGGTCGCCGTTGGCCTGGGCCAGGCTGGCCGGGTAGGCGGCGAGCACGGCGTGGGTCAGGTCCCGACCGTTGGTGGCGGTGTCGTAGACGTCACCGCCGGGGGCGGCGATGTCGGTCTGCTCGGTGCCGTAGTTGGAGTAGTAGGCCATCCGGGTGCTGATCCCGGTCGAGCTGACCGAGACCACGCCCTTCGACTCGGTCGGGACCGAGATGCAGGAGTTGTCGATGGCGCGGGTCTTGGCGGCGTCGGCCGGGTAGTCCGGGCTGGTGTCGTCGCTGGTCGGGTGGTTCAGGTTGGTGAACTCGTTGCCCATCGCCGCGACCGGCAGCACGCCACGGTGGGTGGCGTAGTCGAGGGCACGCTGGGTGGCGGTGCGGATGATCCGCTGCTCGGTGCGCTCGGTCAGGCTGTCGGCCGGGTTGTTGGCGCAGTTGAACAGCCACGGGTCGGTGTAGAAGCTCATGTTCACCACGTCGACGCCGATGTCGCCGGCGTAGGTGAGGGCCTCCAGCGTCGCCTTCAGGAAGAAGTAGCCCGAGTCCTGACCGGCCCGGATGTTGACCAGGCTGACCTTGGGGGCCACCCCGGCGATGCCGATCCCGTTGATCGGGGCGCCGATGGTGCTGGCCACGTGGGTGCCGTGGCCGTCGTCGTCCTCGTTGGCCGGGTCGACGCAGGAGGCGTGCTCGCAGGGCCCGTCGATGTCGGGCAGGTCGGTGACGAAGTTGCGGCTGGCCGTGGCGTCGAAGTTGGCGGCGATGTCGGGGTGGGTCCCGTCGATGCCGGTGTCGATGATGCCGACCTTCACCTTGTGCGAGCCCTGGTTCTTGGCGTACGAGCCGGTCGGGGTCGCCCCGATCTGGCGCATGTCCCACTGCAGGTTGGCCAGCGGCTCGGCCAGGGGGGTCGCAGCGGCCTCGGCGTCGGCGGTGACGGCCCCGCCCTTGGCGGCCTTCCGCTCGGTGGTCATCCGCTCCAGGTCGGAGCCGGCGATGCGACGTAGCGCAGGGTCGCGTCCGATCACCCGCTCCTTGGCCGCGCCCGCCACCGCACCCGAGGCGTCCAGGGCGGCGCTGAACCCGGCCCGGTCGCTGGAGACGTAGGCGTAGCCGACCTTGGTGTTCTCCTCGGTGATGGTGCCGCCGGCCTTCGTGATGGCCTGGCGAGCGGCCGCGTCCGCCGTCGTGGTCTTGAACAGCACCAGGTACTGGGTGGCGGCTGCCTTGCCGGGGCCGCCCCCGATCCCGGGGCTGGCGACTGCGAACGGCTGGACCGCGCCCACGACACCGGTGATGACCGCGGCCGAGAGCGCCGTGGTCAGGAATGCTTGCCGTAATTTCATTGAGAATCCCCTGAGAGTCGAAAGAATCTTCGCTCAACGTAGGGGGCCGCACAGCAGATTGACAAGGACCTGGCCGAGATTGGTCCCGCCGGGATCAGCGGCCGAGGCGCGCGAACAGCTCGGAGACGCTCCGGCACTGGTCCAGCATCTCGCCCACCTGCTGGCGGGTGCCCCGCAGCGGGTCCAGCAGCGGGACCCGCTGCAGCGCGGATCGGCCCGGCACGTCGAAGATGACCGAGTCCCACGAGGCCGCCACCACCGAGGACCCGAACTTGTCCATCACCCGGCCCCGGAAGTAGGCCCGGGTGTCGGTGGGTGGGTGCAGCCGGGAGGTCTCGATCTCCTCGTCGGTGACCAGCCGCTCCATCTTGCCCTTGCCGACCAGCGCCGTGTACAGGCTGCGTCGCGGGTCGACGTCGCTGTACTGGAGGTCGATCAGGGCCAGCTTGGGCGCCGACCAGCTCAGCCCGTCGCGGGCCCGGTAGGACTCCATCAGCGCCAGCTTCGCGACCCAGTCCAGCCGGCCGGCCAGGGCCGTGATGTCGGTCCGGAGGTCGTCGAGGACGCCCTGCCAGCGGGCGAAGATGTCCAACGCCTCGAGCCGCGCCGCCTCCGGCAGCTCCCCCTCGACCCGGTCCAGGTGCCGACGGCAGGCCTGCAGGTAGATCTCCTGCAGGTCGACCGCGGTGAGGTGCCGGCCGTCGGCCAGGGCCAGCGTCTGGCGACAGCCGAGGTCGTGGCTCACCGTCCGCATCGCGGTCACCGGGCCCAGCAGCCGGAGGTCCTCACCCAGCTCGCCGGCCTCGATCACCCGCAGCACCCAGGACGCGGTGCCCACCTTGAGGTAGGTCGAGACCTCCGACAGGTTGGCGTCGCCGGTGATCACGTGCAGCCGGCGGTGCCGGCTCGCGTCGGCGTGCGGCTCGTCGCGGGTGTTGATGATCGGCCGGTTCAGGGTGGTCTCGAGCCCGACCTCGGCCTCGAAGAAGTCGGCCCGCTGGCTGATCTGGAACCCCGGCTGCTGGCTGGACTGGCCCAGCCCCACCCGCCCGGAGCCGGTCACGACCTGGCGCGAGACCAGGAACGCCGTGAACTGGGTGACCACCCGGTCGAACGGGGTCCGTCGGTCGAGCAGGTAGTTCTCGTGGGTCCCGTACGAGGCCCCCTTGCCGTCGGTGTTGTTCTTGTAGAGCCGGACCGGGCGGCCGAGCGCCTGGGTGGCCCGCTGGGCCGCGATGGCCATCACCTTGTCGCCGGCCTTGTCGAACCGGACCACGTCCAGGGCCGAGGTGACCTCCGGGCCGCTGTACTCGGGGTGGGCGTGGTCGACGTAGAGGCGCGCGCCGTTGGTCAGGATCAGGTTGGCCATGCCGAGGTCGGAGTCGGTGAGCTGGTCGGGGTGCGCGGTGGCCCGGCTCACCTCGTAGCCGCGGACATCACGGAGCGGCGTCTCGGTCTCGTAGTCCCACCCGGCGGCCTGCCCGGCCACCGCGGCCCCGTACGCCTTGACCACGTGGTTGGACAGCTGCATCGGGTGCAGGTCCTCCTCGGCGGCGCTGCCGAAGCGGCCCGTGGGGGCGCCGAGCAGCGAGATCCCGTACTCGGTCTCGACCCCCATCACCCGGGTGGGCCGCCGCCCCGCCCCCCC
>JAOPXW010000104.1 GCA_025964935.1 Friedmanniella sp.
GAGCGGCCCAGCGTCCTGTTCGTCTGCGTCCACAATGCCGGCCGCTCCCAGATGGCGGCCGCCTTCCTGGCCCACCTCTCGGGGGGTACGGTCGAGGTGCGGTCGGCCGGCTCCGCTCCCGCCGACCAGGTCAATCCCGCCGCCGTGGCCGCCATGGCCGAGGTCGGCATCGACATCGCGGCGGAGCAGCCCAAGATCCTCACCGACGACGCCGTCCGGGCCTCCGACGTGGTTGTCACCATGGGCTGCGGCGACACCTGCCCGTTCTATCCGGGCAAGCGCTACGAGGACTGGGTCCTGGACGACCCCGCCGGCCAGGGTGTGGCCGCGGTGCGGCCGATCCGGGACGAGATCCGGCGGCGGGTCGAGCAGCTGATCGCCGAGCTCGTGCCCAGTCGGGCCTGAAGGCTCCATGGGTCCGCGTCCCGCGCGCGGTGCAGCGCACCCGGTGACCGGGCGCCACGCGCGCGGTGCACCGCTGACGGTGACCGGGGCTGCCCAGGCGCGGACGGCGACCCGATGACCGTGCTGGCGGCCGGACGGCTCGTCACCGGGCGGGAGGTCCTGACCCCCGGCTGGGTCGAGCTCCGGGCCGGCGCGGTGACCGGGGTCGGTGTCGGTCGACCGGCCCGGGTGGATCAGGACTGGCCCGACTCCGTCGTCGTCCCGGGGTTCGTCGACCTGCACGTGCACGGCGGGGGCGGCGGGTCCTTCACCGACGGCGGGGTCGACTCGGCCGTGCGGGCCGTCCTCACCCACCGCCGGCACGGGACGACCACGACCCTGGCCAGTCTCGTCAGCGCCGGACCGGGGGAGCTCCGGGACCGGATCGCCCTGCTGGCCGAGCTGGTCCAGGACGGGCACGTCGCCGGCCTGCACCTGGAGGGGCCGTGGATCAGCCCGCACCGCTGCGGCGCGCACGACCCCCATCGGCTGCGGGACCCCGGCCCCGTCGAGCTGGCCGGGCTGCTCGGGCTCGGCGACGGGGCTGTCGCGATGGTCACCCTGGCTCCGGAGCGGCCGGGCGGACTGGCGGCGGTCGCCCAGGTGGTCGACGCGGGCGCGATCGCCGCGATCGGGCACACCGACGCCGACTACGACACCGTGGTCGCGGCCATCGGGGCGGGAGCCCGGGTCGCCACCCACCTGTACAACGCCATGCGGCCGGTGCACCACCGGCGCCCCGGCCCCGTGGTGGCCCTGCTGGAGGACCCCCGGGTCACCCTCGAGCTGGTCGCCGACGGAACCCACCTGCATCCGGCGGTGTACCGGCAGACCTCCGTTGCGGTCGGTGCGGACCGGGTGGTCCTGGCCACCGACGCGATGGCCGCGGCCGCTCTCGGAGACGGTCGCTTCCGGCTGGGCGGGCTGGCCGTCGAGGTGCGGGACGGGGTGGCCCGCGTCGCCGGGACCGACACCCTCGCCGGCGGCACCGCCACGATGGACGCGCTCTTCCGCCGGGCCGTCCGTGCGTTCCGGTCGGCCGAGGACGACGCATCCTCCGCCCCGTACGAGGAGGCGGATCTGCTGCGCGCCGTACGCCAGACCTCGGTCAACCCGGCCGCCCGGCTGGGCCGGACCGACATCGGTGGGCTGGAGCCGGGTCGCCGCGCCGACCTGGTCGTCCTCGGGCCGGACCTGGGCGTACGCGAGGTGTGGCACTGCGGTGAGCGCGTCCCGCCGTCGGGCTGAGAGCCACCCGGGGGTTGCCCGCTCCGTGGTGGCGGCGCCGGACGGGATTGCCGCAATCGGGCGCAGCCGTCATCTCCTTGGCTAGGATCGGCGGCAGCCAGCAAATCTCGCGTCGCGACGTTTCTCCCCAGGGAGGTTCCGACGTTCGCCCCGACGGGCGGTGCCGGCCTCGGGGACCTGCGGGCGTGGCGGACTCTGGTCGCGGCGAACGTTCAGGTCACCGGCGCATCCGCCCGGTGACCGTCCCGAGGTCACGCCCTTGCGGCAGCCGCGCCGTGATGTTGAGGAGGCCGTGCGCGTGCTGGCTTTGGTGGTCCGCGACGAGCCCGAGGTGGCCGAGCTGCTCGCTCATCACCTGACCGCTCCCCGCGGCAAGGTCCCGTTCCACCCGGCCCGGGAGGTCCGATGAGGACCGGCCCGCCGCTCACCGTGCTGATCGCCGACGACGAGGCCGACATCCGGGACTTCGTCACCATCAAGCTGGAGCGGGCCGACATCCGGGTCCTGGCGGCCGCGGACGGGCGGGAGGCCCTCGCGCTGCTGGCCACCGGGGAGGCCGACCTGGCCGTGCTGGACGTCATGATGCCGGGCATGAGTGGCATCGACGTGGTCTGTCACACCCGAAGCACCCCCGGTCCCTCCCAACACATCCCGCTCGTCCTGCTCGCCTCGAGGGCCCAGCAGGCCGACGTGGAGCTCGGGCTCAGCGTCGGGGCCACCGACTACGTGACCAAGCCGTTCAGCCCGCAGGAGCTGCTGCTGCGGATCAACGCCATCATGGACAGGGCCCGGTGAGGCGGAGCCGGCGAACAGCCAGGCTGCGTCAAGAGCTCGAGCGGCGGGTCAGGCCGTGTCCCGGTGGCACCGGCAGCTGCGGGATCCTGCCCCCCTTCTTCGAACGGGAGCAGGCCGTGTGCGAAGGGCTCAAGGCCCTCGACAGCAAAGCGTTCGTCTCGATGGCGGGCCACGAGCTCCGCACCCCGCTCGCCTCGATCATCGGAGGCCTGGAGGTGATCCGGAGCGGGGACCTGGGGGAGGTCTCGGCGGCCGGCGGACCGGTCGCTGGCCGCGATCGACCGCAACAGCACCCGGCTCACCAGCCTGATCGAGGACCTGCTGCTGTTCTCCAGGATCGAGGAGGGGGCTGAGCCGCCGCACGCCGCTCCTCGAGTTCTGGAGAAGATTCGGCTCGGACTACCGCACCGGATCTTCTCCACAACTCGGGCCGCCACCCCCTGTCCAGCGTGGGCCCGGCCAGCCGGCCGCAGGTTCGGCCGCCTCTCGACAGCGACGGTGACGCGGACTAGCGTGGGAAGATAGTTGTGACGTACATCACAGAGGAGGACAGCATGGCCGGCGATCGACAACAGCTGATGACGGACTACGTCGCGGCCCTGCAGCGCCGCGGGGACATCACCCCGTACTTCGCACCCGACGTCGTGTGGCGCACCATGGAGACCGGCGAGGAGGTGGTGGGTGCGGCCAACGTCGCCGGCTACATCCACACCTTCCACACCGTCCTGTTCGACGCCGCGGCCCGCCTCAGGTCACTGGTCGTGGCCGACGACTTCGCCTGCGTCGAGGCGGACTTCGTCGGTCGGCACACCGCCGAGTTCGCCGGCGTCCCGCCGACCGGGGTCGAGGTCGAGGTCGCCTACTGCGTGACCTACGGACTCAGTGGCGCCGGCATCACCTGGCTGCACGCCTACCTACCGCTGTCCCAGCTGCTCGGGCAGCTCGGGGCCGGCGCCGCAGCCGGCTAGAGCCCGCGCGCTCCTCGAGTTCTGGAGAAGATTCAGCTCGGACTACCGCACCGGATGTTCTCCGGAACTCGGGCCGCCGCCCGACCGGCTACCAGCCGCGGGCCCGCCACTCCGCCAGGTGCGGCCGCTCGGCGCCGAGGGTGGTGTCGTCCCCGTGCCCCGGGTGCACGACGGTGTCGTCGTCGAAGCGGCCGAACACCTTCGCCTCCAGGTCGTCCATCAGCTGGGTGAAGTCCGCCGCACTCCGCGTCCGCCCCGGGCCGCCCGGGAACAGGCTGTCCCCGGTGAACAGGTGGGCCACCCCGCCCGCCGTGTAGGCCAGGGTGATCGAACCCGGCGTGTGCCCGACCAGCCCGATGACCTCGAGCGTCCCCGTCCCCAGGGGCACGGTGTCGCCGTCCCACGCCGCGGCGACGCCGCTCACCCGGGCTCCCTCGCTCACAGCCTCGACATCGGGTCCGCCCGCCACCAGCCCCGCCCCGGTGTGGCCGGCGACGGCGGCCAGCGCCTGCCAGTGGTCACCGTGCCGGTGGGTGGTCACGATGGTCGCGACCGGGGCCGACCCGATCAGGTCGAGCAGCCGGGGCGCGTCCGCGGCAGCGTCGACCAGGACGGCGGGACCGTCGGCCGGCTGCAGGAGGTAGGCGTTGTTGTCCATCCCGCCCACGCTGATCTTGGTCAGGGTGACGGAGGGGGAGAGGGTCAGGACCAGGGGCCCGCCCGTCACGTCCACGTGGTTGAGACCGGTCATCGGCTGCCTCCTGGGTCGGGTGCGCCGCGCTCACCGGCGGCCGATGATCGGCGGCGTCCGCGGCCCGGGCGAGGCCACCCTACCCACGGGCCGATGGTCCCTCTCCGGGTGCTGCGCAACCCGGCGACGGGGGGCCGTACGGGCCCTCAGAACACCGGCCCTCAGAACCCGGCCCTCAGGACACCGGCCCTCAGAACCCTGCCCTCAGAAGGCCGGCAGGACCAGACCGCCGGTGCCCTGCAGCGCCGACCCGTCCGTACGTCCGGAGAGCCAGCCGAGCAGCTCGGGGCTGGAGCCGCTGACCACCCGGGGCTCGCCGGAGCTGCCCACGGTGCAGACGAAGCCGCCGTCGGAGCGCAGCTCCAGCCGGGGGAACTCGTCCCGCATCCGCAGCCGGAAGGCCGACCACTCGATCAGCCAGTCCGCGCTCTGGTCGTCCACCTCGGCCATCGTGAAGCCGAGGTCGAGGTCGACGTGGTGCAGGGTGACCTCCAGCAGCCGAGCCACCGGCAGCAGCCGGGCGGGGACCACGAGCCCGCCGCGCAGCTCGACCACCGCGTCCCAGGCCTGGCTCTCGTCCAGCCGGGCGAAGTGCTCACCCAGGCGCCCGGCCGAGGTGTCGAGGTCGATCTGGAGGTCGAGACCGGCCCGGCCCGCGCCGCGCTCGATGTCGTCCTCGCGCTGCTCGGGGGAGGCGTACATCTCCTGACGGACCCCGGTCAGGGCCCATTCGCACAGCCGGGTCAGGGCGTCGGCCTGTCGGGCCACGTGGGTCGCGACGTGGGCGCGGGTCCAGCCGGGCAGTCGGCTGGGCTCGGCCCATGCCTGGTCGCTCGCCGTGATGGTGGCCCCGAGCAGCTGCTGGGTGGCGGCGGTGGTCAGGGCCCGTACGTCCTCCAGCTGCCGGTCGGCCGGGGTCGGAGCCTCAGTCATGATCACCACGGTAGCGGCCGGGGGAGGGCCGTGGCCGGGACGCAGGGGCGGCGCGCCCGACGGTTCAGTTCTGTCAGAGGGCCCACATACGATGGCGGGCGTGAATGACCGTCTCATCGTCCGTGGTGCTCGTGAGCACAATCTCCGGAACATCTCCCTCGATCTCCCCCGAGACGCCATCATCGTGTTCACCGGTCTGTCGGGCTCGGGGAAGTCGAGCCTGGCCTTCGACACGATCTTCGCGGAGGGCCAGCGCCGCTACGTCGAGTCGCTGTCGGCGTACGCGCGGCAGTTCCTGGGCCAGATGGACAAGCCCGACGTCGACTTCATCGAGGGCCTCTCCCCGGCGGTGTCGATCGACCAGAAGTCGACCAGCCGCAACCCGCGCTCCACCGTCGGGACGATCACCGAGGTCTACGACTACCTGCGGCTGCTGTTCGCCCGCGCCGGCCGTCCGCACTGCCCCATCTGCTCCGAGCCCATCAGCCGTCAGTCCCCCCAGCAGATCGTGGACCGGCTGATGGCGCTCCCCGAGGGCACCCGCTTCCAGATCCTCGCCCCCGTCGTCAGCGGCCGCAAGGGCGAGTACGTCGAGGTCTTCCGCCAGCTCGCCTCGGAGGGCTTCAGCCGCGCCCGGGTGGACGGCGAGGTCGTGCAGCTCACCGAGCCGCCGGTCCTGGACAAGAAGTACAAGCACAACATCGAGGTCATCGTCGACCGGCTGGCGGTGAAGCCCAGTGTGAAGCAGCGGCTGACCGACTCGGTCGAGACCGCCCTCGGTCTGGCCCAGGGTGTGGTCGCGGTCGACTTCGTCGATCTGGACGAGAAGGACCCCCAACGCGAGCGCCGCTACTCCGAGAAGATGGCCTGCCCCAACGACCACGACATCGCGATCGACGAGCTCGAGCCCCGGCAGTTCTCCTTCAACGGTCCCTGGGGCGCCTGCCCGGTGTGCTCCGGGATCGGGACCCGGATGGAGGTCGACCCGGAGCTGGTCGTCCCCGACGACGAGAAGACCCTGTCCGAGGGGGCCCTGGCTCCCTGGGCTTCGGCCCACGTGGCCGACTACTTCATCAGGCTGGTCGACTCGCTGGCCAAGGAGGCCGGGTTCAGCACCGAGGTGCCGTGGCACCGGCTGCCCGCGGCCGCCAAGAAGGTGCTGCTGTACGGCGTGCCCGGCCAGGTGCACGTCCGCTACAAGAACCGCTACGGCCGGGAGCGGAGCTACAACGCCTCGTACGAGGGGGTCGTCTCCTACATCGAGCGTCGGCACGCCGAGGCCGAGACCGACACGTCCCGGGAGCGGTTCGCCGGCTACATGCGGGAGGTGCCGTGCACGGCCTGCCACGGGGCGCGCCTCAAGCCGACCTCGCTGGCGGTGACCCTGGGCGGCAAGAACATCGCCGAGATCTCCTCCATGTCCATCGACGGGGCCGCGGCCTTCCTGAGGACGCTCGAGCTCAGCGACCGCGAGCGCCAGATCGCGGAGCGGGTGCTGAAGGAGATCAACGAGCGGCTCCGGTTCCTGCTCGACGTGGGGCTGGACTACCTGTCCCTCAGCCGCCCGACCGGCAGCCTGTCCGGCGGCGAGGCGCAGCGGATCCGGCTGGCCACCCAGATCGGGTCCGGCCTGGTCGGGGTGCTCTACGTCCTCGACGAGCCGAGCATCGGGCTGCACCAGCGCGACAACCTGCGGCTGATCGAGACCCTGGTCCGGCTGCGGAACCTGGGCAACACCCTGATCGTCGTCGAGCACGACGAGGACACCATCCGGATGGCGGACTGGGCCGTCGACATCGGCCCCGGGGCGGGCGAGCACGGCGGCCACGTCGTCGTCTCCGGACCGGTCCAGGAGCTGCTGGACCACCCGGACTCGCTGACCGGGGCGTACCTGTCGGGACGCCGGTCGATCCCGCTGCCGGAGACGCGACGGGCGCAGACCAAGGGGCGCGAGGTGACCGTCCACAACGCGGTCGAGCACAACCTGCAGAACGTGACCGTCTCGTTCCCGCTCGGCCAGCTGATCGCGGTCACCGGGGTGTCCGGGTCGGGCAAGTCGACCCTGGTCAACAGCATCCTCTACACCTCACTGGCCAAGAAGATCTACAACGCCCGGGAGGTGCCCGGTCGGCACCGCTCGATCACCGGGGCCGACGAGATCGACAAGATCATCCACGTCGACCAGTCGCCGATCGGGCGTACGCCGCGGTCCAACCCGGCGACCTACACCGGGGTCTTCGACCACGTCCGGCGGCTGTTCTCCGAGACCCCGGAGGCGAAGGTGCGCGGCTACCAGCAGGGCCGCTTCTCCTTCAACGTGAAGGGCGGCCGGTGCGAGAACTGCACCGGCGACGGGACCATCAAGATCGAGATGAACTTCCTGCCCGACGTCTACGTCCCGTGCGAGGTCTGCCACGGTGCGCGGTACAACCGGGAGACCCTCGAGGTGCACTACAAGGGCAAGTCCATCTCCGAGGTCCTGGACATGCCGATCGAGGAGGCCGCGGACTTCTTCGCCGCGATCCCGGCGATCGCGCGGCACCTGGTGACGCTCAAGGAGGTCGGTCTCGGCTACGTCCGTCTGGGCCAGTCCGCTCCCACGCTGTCGGGCGGCGAGGCACAGCGGGTCAAGCTGGCGAGCGAGCTGCAGAAGCGCTCCACCGGCCGCACCCTCTACGTCCTGG
>JAOPXW010000233.1 GCA_025964935.1 Friedmanniella sp.
CGGCGGACTCACCGGCGCCCTCAACCTCGCGGCGGCCGGGCAGATCTCCGTCGCCGACGCCGCCGAGACCGGGGCCACCGCCCTGTCGGTGTTCAACCTGCAGGGCGACCAGATGTCCCACGTCGCCGACCTCCTGGCCGCGGGCGCGGGGAAGGCGCAGGGCTCCGTCGGCGACATGTCCGCCGCCCTCAACCAGTCGGCCCTGGTGGCCGCGCAGATGGGCCTGTCGATCGAGGACACGTCCGGTGCGCTGGCCATGTTCGCGCACAACGGGCTGATCGGCTCCGACGCGGGCACCTCGTTCAAGTCGATGCTGCAGCGCCTCAACCCGCAGTCCAAAGAGGCCGCCACCCTGATGGACGACCTGGGGCTGCGCGCCTACGACGCGCAGGGCAACTTCGTGGGCCTCGCCGGGTACGCCGACCAGCTCAAGGGCGCCCTGTCGACGATGTCGGAGGAGACCCGGAACGCCACCCTCACCACCCTGTTCGGCTCCGACGCCATCCGCGCGGCCGCCATCCTCTACAAGGAGGGCGCGAAGGGCGTCGACGAGTGGACCGGAAAGGTCAACGACGCGGGCTTCGCCGCCCGTCAGGCCGCCGCACTGAATGACAATCTGCGTGGTGACCTGGAGAAGTTGGGTGGCGCGTTCGACTCATTGATGACGTCGATGGGCACCGGCACGCAGGGCGCTCTGCGGGATCTCGTCCAGATGCTGACCGGCTTGGTGCAGGTCGGTGGTGACGTGCTCGGGTTCTTCACCTCCCTTCCGGGCCCGGTTCTGGCCGCGGTGGGGGCGGCGCTGGGGTGGGCGGTCGCTGGGGAACGCATCATGGGCATCCTCCGCCCCATGGGCGGCGTCATGGGCCCACTGAAGGGGGCATGGTCGGCATTCGGTGAGGCACTCGGCTATGCCCGCACCAACGGCGACGGCCTGGGCACGGTGCTCAAGTCGGTCGGCAGCTACGCCGGCGGGCAGACGCTGTCCGCGATGAAGGGTCTGGCGAAGGCGATCGGCCCGGAACTGGGCATCGCCGCCGCCACGTACGCGGTCATCAAGTTCACCGACGTGCTGCTGCACGCCGGGTACACCACGGTCGACGTCGCCGGCTACCAGGACCAGTTGGCCGCCGCCCTGCGAAGCACCAACGGGGCGATCGACGACTCCGTGCGGGCGCTCGCAGCGCAGAAGGCCGCCGACCAGGAACTGTCCGGTGACACGAATCTGCTGCGCGTGGCCAAGGCCGCCGGGGTGGAGCTGCCGCATCTGACCGATGCCCTGCTGGGCAACAAGGGCGCCTACGACGAGGTGACCGGTTCACTGTTGCGCTATCAGAAGGCGCACACCCTGGAGCGCGGTGACGCCCAAGGCAACCTCGTGTACACCCTCGACGGGGAGGGCAAGTCTGCCGAGGACGCCCGCAACGCCCTCGACAAGCTGCTGCCGACCCTGGCCGGGGCGGTGGAAGATAACCGGTTGGTGGCCGAGGCGTCAGGGCAGGCCGGCGCGGGCCTGGACAAGGCCGGGGCGGCTGCCACCGGTGCCGCGAACGGTATGGCGTCGGTGGCCAGCTCCGCCGAGTCCACCTTCGGCAGCCTGGAGGGCTACGCCGCGGCGCTGGGCTTGGACAAGGACGCCACGCAGGAGCTGATCGACAAGTCGAACGCGCTCGGCGAAAGCCTGGCGGACTTCGTCAACCCGCTGGGCGCCTACACGGGTCTCCTGGACGAGAAGAAGGAAGCCGACCGGAAGGCCGCGGAGGCGACCGCCGCCGGCACCAAGAGCTCCGCCGACTCCTGGGAGGACTACGTCACCAACGTGACCGTCTCCTTCGAGGAGTACAAGACGCGCCTCGAAGAGCAGGTAACCGCGCAGGAGAACTGGCAGACCAACATGCTGCTGCTGGCCGGCCGCGTGTCTCAGGGCACGTTGGACGAGCTGGCCCGCATGGGACCGGAGGGTGCACCTCTGGTCGCGGACCTGGTGAAGCGGTCGGACGCCGAGCTGGACCACATGGACGACCTGTTCGCCAAGCGGTCGCAGGAGGCCACCGACGCGTGGGGCGCGAAGCTCACCGAAGCCGCGCCGGTCCTTGCCGCGATCGGCCGGGTCGCCGGTCAGGGTGTAGTGGACTCGCTGGCCGCGAAGCTGCAGGCGGGGACGGCGACCGTGGCCGGGATCGCGGCCAAGTACGGCGTGGTGCTGTCCGACGGCATCAACCCGGTGCTCGTGGCCCTCGGACATCGGCCGATCGCCGGGATGAACGGGCACCTCGGTGGGCTCACCGAGCACTGGTCCGGCGGCTACACCGGTGACGGCGGCAAGCATGAGCCGAAGGGCATTGTGCACGGCGGCGAGTTCGTGTTCACCAAGGAGCAGACCTCGCGCGCCGGCGTCAACCAGCTGTCGACGCTGGCCGGGATGCTGTCCGGCTACTCCGGCGGCGGGTTCGTGTCCGCGGCGTCCGTTCCCCGCCCCCCGTCCACAGCCCCGTACCGGCCGCCGATCTCCACCGCCGGTGACGCCGTCATGGGCCGGGAGTACGACGAGATCACCGCCTGGCTGACCGCCAACCAGGAGCCCATGGGCTACGGGGGCGGCACCGCCACCGCGTCGTCGTCGGCGCTGGTCAAGTTCGGGATGTGGCTGCAGAAGCAGGGCGCCACCGTGTCGGAGCACCCGGCGTTCGGCGGGGTCACGATGGGCGCGCACGTTCCCGGGTCGAAGCACTACTCGGGCCGGGCGATCGACGTGAACACCCGGCCCGGTACGTCGGCGCTGGAGCAGCACGAGCTGGCGCCGTTGATGGCCGCGGCTGTCGCCGCCGGATTCCGCACCATCTTCATGTCCGCGGGCCACTTCAACCACGGGCACGTCGAGTCCTACAAGACCGGGATCGCCTCGGTGCCCAAGGACGGCCTCGCGTACCTGCACCAGGGCGAGCGGGTTGTGCCGAAGGAACAGAACGTGGCCGCCGCCATGCCCGGCTACGGCCAGCCCGCCGAGCCCGTGTTCAACATCCAGTTTCTCGTCGACGGCCAGGAATTCCGCGGCATGGCCACGGTCGTCGTCAACGGCCGCCTCGAGGACCTGCACCGCAAGAAGACATACCGGTGACGCCACGGCCCGAGCGCGACCGCCCTCGTACCGTCCGTCGACTACAACACCGGGGACAGACCATGACCGAGTTGAGCCCGCAGCATCAACGAGCCGTCGAGGAAGGCGCTCGGGAGGCGTGTGCCCACGTCCTGGCGCTCCTCGATGAGAAGGAGCCGATGCACGAGTTCGTCAGGCAGCTCAT
>JAOPXW010000119.1 GCA_025964935.1 Friedmanniella sp.
GCACCGGGTGCTGATGGCTGAGGCGGGTCCTGACCAGCACCGCCCGGCACACGTCAAGGACGTCGTCCAAGACCTGCGGCGAGGAACGGTGACAACATTCGCCTACGGGGCCCCGCTGCTCGACGACCTCGAGACGGCACCGCGGCACCGGACGTACGCGTTGTCCCAGGGCCGGTGGGACTACCCCGACCGGCCCGAGAACGCCGGCCTGCCCGCCTCCCCGAACACGGGGTCCCTGACCCGCGTCCCCCGGCACGGCGGTCAGCTGCAGACGGTGGTGAGCGGCCTGGACCGGCCCACGTCGATGGAGTTCCTCGGCGACAGCGCCTACGTCGTGACGCTCACCGGAACCGTCCTCCGGATCGCCCACGTCAGCGGACACCACTGACGGAGCCGCCGCGATCCGGGGGCGAGCGCCGGGAACGGCCCTCAGAGAGCGTGGGGTCGGGCCCGCCAACGGGCCACGGCGTCCTCGACGGCGATCGGCTTGACCACCAGCGGGGGTCCGTCGACCTGACGGCGGTGGGAGTCCCGGATCCGGCGGTTCAGGTCCTCCAGGATCTCGCGCACGTCCTCCTCGCGGGCGACGTCGGCCAGGGTGGCGTCGATCGTGTACGCCTCCCTGCGCAGCGCCAGCGAGGTGGGCAGGGGCGGCTTGATGCCCTCCCGCTCCAGGAAGCCCCGGACCCACCAGTCGGCGTCGTCGCGACCGTTCAGACCCGGGATGGGCTGCCCCTGACCGGGGAGGTTGTCGAACTCGCCCCGCTCCTGGGCTTCGCGGATCTTCCGCTCCACCCAGCTCTCAAACGGCTTCACCCCGTCGAGCGTACTGAGCGCCCCGAAGGCGTGTGGCAGGCTGCACGCGTGGACGGGTGGAGCATCGGACTGGTGGTGCTGATCGCCGTCGGCCTGGCCGCCATCGTCTACGGCGCCCTGTCGGATCGCGCCATGAACCGCCGCCGCGCGGCCGCCATGCTGGCCCCGCCGGAGCGCACCATCCCCCAGTTCCAGCCCACCGGTGCCGGGCCGCGCTACGTCTCCGAGCTGCAGGCCCGTCGCCCGCCGCCGGGCGCGCCGACCACCCTGAGCGAGGCGGATCGCAGCGCCATCGGGGCGGCGCTGAAGGACCCGGGCACGCCGAGCTTCCCGGCCGGCTGGGTCTCCGCCGACTTCGTCACCGACCCCCCGACCTCCTGGGCGGTCCTGGACCAGCCCGTCGTCTTGGTCTGCGGCGACGAGGTGGCCAGCCTGCGCGAGCTGCTGCCGGTGCTGGAGCGGGCCCTGGCCAGCCGTACGGCCCTGGTCGTGGTCGCCCCCGAGCTCGGCCGGGAGGTCCAGTCGACCCTGGAGGTGAACGCCATCCGGCGCACCCTGCCGCTGCTCGCCGTACGCCTCCCCGACGCCGCCGCCCGGGACCGGCTCGCCGCCGCCTGCGGCGCGACGGTCACCGACCGGGGCGACCGGCAGGCCGGCTACGTACTGCCCGAGCAGCTCGGCACCTGCGGCCGGTGGGTCGCGACCCGCACCACCAGCCACCTCCTCAGCCCCCAGGAGCACCTCGCGTGACCCAGACCGCGGCCCCCGCCGGGACGTCGACCGACAGCCCCCCCAGCCCCTGGGCGTACGCCGCCGCGCTGGCCCCGATCATCTTCGGCACGACCTATCTGCTGACCAGCCAGTTCCTGCCGCCGGGACGGCCGCTGCTCGCGGCCCTGATGCGGTCACTGCCGACCGGGCTGGTGCTGGTGATCGGGACCCGGCTGCCGAGCCGGCAGTGGCTCGGCCGCTTCTTCGTGCTGTCGGTCCTCTACACCTCGGCGCTCTTCCCGCTGCTCTTCATCGCCGCCTACCGGCTGCCGGGCGGGGTGGCGGCGGTCATCAACTCCCTCACCCCGCTGCTGGTCGTGGTCATCTCGGTGCCCCTGCTGGGGACCCGGATCCGGTCGGTCCAGATCGTCGCCGGCCTGCTCGGGATCGGCGGGGTGGCCCTCCTGGTGCTGCGGTCCTCGGCCCGACTGGACGGGTGGGGGCTGGCGGCCATGACGGCCGCCGCGTCGATGATGGGCGTGGGCACCGTCCTGACCAAGCGCTGGGGACGACCGCCGGGGATGAACTCGATCGGGGTGACCGGGTGGACGTTCCTGCTCGGTGGGCTCACGCTGTTGCCCATCACCCTGGTCGTCGAGGGTCTGCCCCGGCACCTGACCGGGCGCAACATCGGCGGCCTGGTCTATCTGGTCCTGGTCAGCGGGATCCTGGCCTACGCCGTCTGGTTCTGGGGCCTGCAACGCCTGTCCGCGAGCTCGGTCACCTTCCTCAGCCTGCTCAACCCGGTGGTGGCGGCGGTGCTGGGCTGGGCGGTGCTCAGCCAGCGACTCAACCACTGGCAGATCCTGGGCGCGGTGATCGTGCTGGTCTCGGTCGTCCTGGGCCAACAGCTGCCGCTGGACCGGCTGTGGCGTCGGGTCAACGGCCGCGACCCGGCACTACGCTCCCAGGTGTGAGCGGCGCACCGACGAGCAAGCCCCCGGCGGAGGACCGCCGCTGGCCCCGCCACGTGTACGGCGTGGGGACCGAGCCCGACCCGCGCTTCACCTTCGCCAACGAGCGCACCTTCCTGGCCTGGATCCGGACGGCGCTGGGTTTCCTCGCGGCCGGGGTCGCGGTCGCGGCCGTCGCCCGCTACAGCGCCCAGCTGAGTGTCGAGGTGCGGCTCGCGTCGGCGGTCCTGGTCGGCTGCGGGCTGGCGTGCGGGCTGAGCGCCTGGGTGCGCTGGGTGCGCAACGAGCGGGCGATGCGGCGCGGCGACCCGCTGCCGTCCTCCCCCGTGCTGCTGGTCCTCACCGGGGTCGTGGTGGCCGTCGCCCTGGTCGCCCTGGTGGTCGTGAGCTTCGCCGGATGAGGGAGCACGCCCCCTGGGACGCCGGCCTGCAGAACGAGCGGACCGGCCTGGCCTGGCAGCGCACGATGCTGTCGGGTTTGGCCTGCAGCCTGCTGGTGGCCCGACTGCTGGCCCCCCGCTCGCTGACGTTGGCGGTCCTGACCGGTCTGGTCGCCCTGCTCGGCACCGCCGTGCTCGGCACGGTGTCGCTGCGCCGCTTCCGGGTCACGGGTGCGGCCCTGCACGGGGGGCGACCCGTGGGTGATGGCCGGGCGCCGCTGCTGATCGCCGCGCTGGTGATTCTCACCGCGGCCGGCGCGCTGGCGTACGTGCTGATCGCGTGAGTTCTGGAGAAGATCCGGCCCGGTAGTCCGAGCCGAATCTTCTCCACAACGTCGGGCTCAGGGCGTCAGGCGTAGCCAAGGTCGTGCAGCCGGTCATCGTCGATCCCGAAGTGGTGCGCCAGCTCGTGTACGACGGTGATCCTGACCTCTTCCACCACCTGGTCGCGGGTGTCGCACATGTCGAGCAGCGGGCCGCGGAAGATCAGGATCCGGTCGGGCAGGGCGCCGGCGTAGAAGTCACCCCGCTCCGTCAACGGGATGCCGTCGTAGAGGCCGAGGAGGTCGGGGTCCTCGGGGGGCGCCTCGGCCTCGACCAGGACGACGCAGTTCGTGACCAGGGCGGCCAGCTCGGGCGGGATGGTGTCGAGGGCCTGGTTGACCAGCCGGTCGAACTCCGCGGGGGACATCTCCATCACAGACCCAGCCTAGGAGTGAATAACAATGGTGAAATTATCACGGTGTCACTAGCGTGTCGAGTTGCATTGGTTACGAAAACCTTACTCAATCCTTGCGGTAACGGTTGGGACGCGATTAGAGTCCTGCGCAGGTTGGTGTGTTTGTGACGTACGG
>JAOPXW010000236.1 GCA_025964935.1 Friedmanniella sp.
TCTTCAACGACAACAACGGGCCGTGGATCAAGATGATCAACGACTCGGTGTTCGGTGGCGACCTGGCCGCCGCCCAGGCCACGGGGCAGCAAGCCGCCCAGGGTCTGATCGACCGCGGGTAGCGCGCCCGACCGGGGCGGCGCCCCGCGCCGCCCCGGTCCCTCCCGCCGTCGACCGAGAAAGGACCCGCCATGACCTCCACGACCACCCCGCTGGCCGGAACCGCACCGGCTCGACCCGGGCCCGCGGCCCGGCACCGTCCACGGATGCGCGCCAGCCGCCGCCGACAGCTCGTCGGCCTGGCCATGGCCGCCCCGGCCATCGTCCTGATCGCGGTGTTCTTCCTGACCCCGCTGCTGCTGACCTTCTGGATCTCCCTGCACAACTGGCCCCTGATGGGTCGGCGGCGCTTCATCGGGCTCGAGAACTACACCCGGGCGCTGGCCGACACGAACTTCCACACCGCGCTCGGCTTCACCCTGCTCTACACCGCGGTCATCACCCCGATCCTGTTCCTGCTGGGGCTGGGACTGGCCCTGCTCGTACGCCGCCGGGTCCGGGCGGCCCAGGTGTTCCAGTCGATCTTCTTCATGCCGGTCTGCATCGGTCTGGCCGCGGGCTCGTTCCTGTGGCTCTACCTCGGGCAGTCCCAGATCGGCCCGCTCTTCGACCTGCTCCGCCGGGTGGGCCTGGTCGGGGCGGACGACAACATCTTCGCCAGTCGCTGGCCGGCGCTGCTGATGGTGGTGGCCATGGTCACCTGGAAGGTGGTCGGGCTGCAGATGCTGCTGCTGCTCGCCGGCCTCCAGTCCATCCCCGACGACGTCCTGGAGGCGGCCCGGATCGACGGTGCCGGCCGCTGGCAGTCGTTCCTGCACATCACCGCACCGCTGCTGCGGCCCACGCTCGCCCTGGTCCTGGTCTTCTCGGTGGCGGGGTCCCTGCTCGCGTTCGACCAGTTCTACATCATGACCGGCGGCGGCCCGTCCAACCAGACCATCACGGCGGTCTACCAGGTCTACCGGACCTCGTTCACCTCCTTCAAGCTCGGCTACGGAGCGGCCCTGTCGGTCTTCCTGATGCTGATCCTCGCGGCCGTGTCCGCGGTCCAGATGCTCCTGCTGCGCAACTCCGACCACAACTGAGGAGGCCCGATGCCCAACACCGTACGGACGATCCGGTCCAGCCTGCCGACGGCGGCGTGGTGGACGGTCTGCGTCTGCCTGGCCGTGGCCTTCGTCTACCCGCTGTACGTCATGCTGGCCATGGCCCTCAAGGGGCCGGCCGAGCAGGGTCTGATCCCGCCCTCCCTGGTCCCGCACGCCCCGGGGCTGGAGAACTTCCGGCACCTGGCGAGCGTGCAGGGGCTGAACGTCTTCGGCAACCTCGGCAACAGCGTGCTGGTCACGGTGGCCGCCACCCTCGGCACGGTCGTGGTCGCCACTCTGGCCGGCTACGCCCTCGCCCGGGCCCGCTTCCCCGGCAGCAACCTGGTGTTCTTCGTCATCCTGGCGACGTTCATGATCCCGTTCCAGGCGATCATCACCCCGCTGTTCATGGTCCTCAAGACCCTCCAGCTCAACAACTCGCTGCTCGGCCTGACCATCGTCTACATCACCTTCAACCTGCCGTTCGGGCTGTTCATCATGCGCAACGCCTTCGCGACGGTGCCGATGACCCTGGAGGAGGCCGCGCAGGTCGACGGCTGCGGCGTGTTCAGTGCGCTGCGGAACGTGCTGCTGCCCATCGTCCTGCCGGGGGTCATCACGACGGCCCTGCTGACCTTCTTCGCCAGCTGGAACGAGTTCTTCGCCGCCCTGATCCTGATCACCGACCAGGACAAGTTCACCCTGCCGGTCACGCTGACCCTGGTCTCCAGCGGTCAGTTCGGCTCGATCAACTGGGGCTCGCTGCAGGCCGGCGTCGCGCTGACGATCATCCCCTGCATCGTGATCTACGTGCTGCTGCAGCGCTACTACGTCAGCGGCATGCTCAGCGGCGCCCTCAAGTGAGACCCCCGACCACCGCGACCGCGACCACCACGACGACCACCACCCCGACCCCGTGACGACGACCAGAAGAGGCACACCCATGAACGACCGCACGGTCACCCAGCCCGGGCCCGTCCAGCTCACCGACGCCAGCCGCGTCGCCTTCCGACCCGCCACCCACGGGCTCATCACCGGGGGGCTGTGGGCCGAGCGCCGCCAGGTCAACCGGGACGTCAGCGTCCCCACCGCGTGGAGCCAGCTGCACTCCGCCGGCAACTTCCACAACCTGGAGCTGGCCGCCGGGCAGACCAGCGGCGACTACGTCAACGACCTGCCCTTCCTGGACAGCGACCTCTACAAGTGGCTGGAGGCGATCGGCTGGACCCTGGCCGACCCGGACCTCGGCGGCGAGGGCACCGACCAGCTGCGGCACTTCCTCGACGTGTCCAGCGGTCTGCTGGCCGCGGTCCAGGAGAGCGACGGCTACCTCGACTCCAACTTCCAGGTCCGCACCCCCGGCCGCCGCTTCCACGACCTGCAGTGGGGGCACGAGCTCTACTGCGCCGGCCACCTGATCCAGGCCGCCGTGGCCCTGCACCGCACCACCGGGGACGCCCGGCTGCTGGACATCTCCCGCCGGCTCGCCGATCTGGTCACGGCCACCTTCGGGTCCGGGCCCGAGCAGGTCGACGGGATCTGCGGGCACCCCGAGATCGAAACCGCGCTGGTCGAGCTCTACCGCGAGACCGGCGAGCGCCGCTACCTGGACACGGCCCAGTACTTCGTGGACCGGCGCGGCGCCGGCCTGCTCGGCGCCGACCGCTTCGGCCGGCACTACTGGCAGGACCACCTGCCCGTCCGGGAGGCCCCGTCCGTCGAGGGCCACTCGGTCCGCCAGCTCTACCTGCTGGCCGGGGTGGCCGACGTCTACGTCGAGAACGGCGACGAGACCCTGCTGGACGCCGCCGCCCGGTTGTGGCAGGAGATGGTGTCGACCAAGACCTACATCACCGGCGGGGTCGGGGCCCACCACACCGACGAGGCGTTCGGGGACCCGTACGAGCTGCCCAACGAGCGCAGCTACTGCGAGACCTGCGCGGCCATCGCCTCGGTGATGTTCTCGTGGCGGATGCTGATGATCACCGGGGAGGCGAAGTACGCCGACCTGATCGAGCGGACCCTCTACAACGGCTTCCTCGGGGGGCTGTCGCTGGACGGCGGCAACTACATCTACGCCAACCCGCTGCAGGTCCGCGAGGGCCACGTCGCCCGCGGCAACGACGCCGACTACGCGCGGGTGCCCTGGTTCCGCTGCGCCTGCTGCCCGCCGAACGTGATGCGGACCCTCGCCTCGCTGGAGCACTACGTCGCGCTGAGCAGCGAGACGGAGGTGCGGTTGCACCAGTTCATCCCCGGTGCGTACGGGGTGGCCGTGGCCGGCGGCGAGGCGACCCTGCGGGTGGCCACGGACTACCCATGGGACGGCTCCGTCGCGGTGACCACCGAGGCGGTGCCGGGCGGCACCTGGACCCTCGCCGTGCGGGTGCCGGGCTGGGCCGACCGGGCCTCGGTCACCGTCAACGGGACGCCGTACGAGGCCACCCCGACCCAGGGCTGGCTGCCGGTCGAGCGCGACTGGCAGGCCGGGGACACCCTGGTCCTGGAGCTGCCGCTGGACCCCCGCTTCACCCGGGCCGACCCGCGGGTGGACGCGGCCCGCGGCTGCGTCGCGCTGGAGCGGGGCCCGCTGGTCTACTGCCTCGAAGCGACCGACAACCCGGGTCACCGGCTGGACGACCTGATCCTCGACCCCACCCGGCCGCTGCAGGTCGAGGCCGCCGCCGACGGGCTGGACGGCATTCCGACCCTGGTCGCGCAGGCGGTCGTCCGCGAGCACGACGGGTCGGCCTGGTGGCCGTACGCGGGGCAGTCGGGAACCGACGGGTCGGCTGCCGTCCATGCCTCGGCGCCGACGACCACGGTGCGCGCTGTGCCGTACTACGCGTGGGGCAACCGTGACAGCGGCGCCATGCGGGTCTGGGTCCCGGCCGGCTAGGCCCGGACGCAGGAATCGGGGGAGGTCGACCACCGTGACGGTGGCCCACCTCCCCCGATCCCGTGTCGGTCCGCTAGTTGCGGACGCTGGGCCGGTCGGTGGCGGGGTGGTCGGTGACCAGGTGGTCGCCGGGGCACAGCACCAGGAGCGACTTGCCCTCGTGCGGGCCGAGCGAGACCGCGAAGCTGTTCAGGTCGTCCACCTCACCCACCTCCTCGTCGGCGAACATGTCCACCAGCAGGCTGCCCGGCACCAGGTGGTGGGACCGGACGGTGCCGCTGATCGGCTCGTTCGAGAAGTTCAGGACGGTGACCTGCTCGGCGTCGCTGAGCTGGTGCACCATCACGAGCATCGCCTTGTGCGAGACCCGAGGGACGTCCAGCTGGATGCTGGTGGCGATCCCGAACCGCTTCCGGATGGCCAGGATGTCGCGCAGCTGGCTGACGAACGACCTGTCGTCGGCCAGCTGGGCCGGCAGGGAGCCGTACAGGCTGATGCCCCGCGGCATCTTGGACAGGGACTCGGTGGCGTCGGGCCGGTAGTCCATCAGGTCGTACGCCGACCGGTGGATCCACCGGGTGTCACCGTCGGCCAGCGCCCAGGCCACCTGCTTGCGGTCCAGGGTGAGCATGCCCAGCAGGTCCCAGCCCGACAGGGCGAAGACCCCGGGCTGGAGCGCGTTGAACATGGCCAGCAGCAGGTGCGCCTGCTTGATCTCCTCGATCTGGTCCTCGGTCAGGTGGGTGATCGAGGTGAAGCCCAGCGAGGCGGCGATGATGGTCGCCGTCGTCGAGGCGATGCCGTTCTGGGTGAACGTGGCGTTGTAGGGCCCCGCGTCCCCGGTCAGGTGCTCCAGCAGGTCGTTGCGGACGCTGACCGCGAGGTCACCGCCGGTGATCGGGGCCCGGTGGTAGGTGAACTCCTCGTCCTTGTGCAGGGTCGCGAAGTGCACCAGCTCGTAGGTCATCTCGTCGTGGTTCTGCAGCGCGTGCACCAGGGAGGCCGGCTCGACCCCCATCGTGTGCGACAGGTTCAGGGTCAGCCGGACGAACTCGGTGTCCCCGGTGGCCAGGGCGTGGTGGTACGCCGGTCGGTTGACGAAGTCGTACGACAGGTCGGCCCCGCGCTCCGACGAGCTCTTGATGTCGTCGATGGTGAGGTTGAGCTCCTGGAAGGTGAAGCCGCCCACCTTGCGGACCATGCTCGCGATCAGCTGGTTGGCCGCCTCCGAGAGCGGGTGGCCCTCGGACCAGCCCGGGCTGTCCTCCGCGCTCTTCTCGACCCCGAGGAACCCGTTCGCGTCGAGCCGGAGCGCGCCGCTGCCGAGGTCACCCAGGCTGTGCAGCGCGTCCCCGATGACCAGCCGCATGCCGGCGAAGGTCGGGTCGAGCCAGTTGATCGAGGGCTGGCCCTCCTTGAAGTAATGCAGGTAGACCCAGCGCCGCTCCACGCCGTCGGGGCCCAGCACCGGGGCGGTGACACTCCAGTTGGTGTCCTTGGTGCCCGGCTCGTAAAAGATCACGCGCTGCAGCCGCCCGATGATGTAGCCCGACTTGGCCAGCTGGTCCTCGGCCTCGGCGTCGAGGTTGATCGAGTCGCGGCCCTTGGGCACCTTGGGCAGCAGGTGCCAGTCCTTCGGGTCCACCTCGACCATGTGGTAGATGCCGGGGTAGTCCCCGACCTTCATCTCGGCGAGCCGGAAGTCCGCTCCCTTGCCGGTGTGGCCGGGCACGATGTCGTCGATGACCATGCCGAGGTGCCCGGCGGCGACCTCGGTCATCGCGCGGAACTCCTCCTCGGTGCCGAAGGCGTCGTCGATCTGGGTGCTGATCCGGTCGAAGTGCCCGTCGACGCTGGGGCTGGGCTCCCAGCCCACGATGCCACCGGCCCGCTTGACCGGCCCGGTGTGGAGCCCGTCGATGCCGATGGCCTCGAACGCGGCCCACAGGTCCTCGTCGCCCAGGGTGCCCAGGAAGGAAGTCCCGGGCTTGGTGATCATCGAGATCGGGTAGGCCGTGAACCACACCGAGGCCTTCTCGATCGCGGCCCGCGGGTCGGGGTTCGCGAACGGGTTCTGCCACATGCTGCCCTGGCCGGAGAACTGCTTGGCGAACTCCGTCGCGTCGGCCAGCATCGACTGCTCGGTCAGCCAGGTGACGTAGTCGGGGTTGTCCCCGGACGCCTTGCCGGTGCGCTCGATCCGCGGTCGGCGGGGGAACAGCCCCCGCAGCCGCCCGCGCGGGCGGAGCCGCGTGGGGCGGGAGGGGTAGAAGTGCTCGTCGTAGGTGATCTCGCTGCGTTCGTGAGACTCAGCCGCCTCGTGGTCAGCGGGTTTGTCGCTCATCAGTCTCCTGTTCCGACCCGGGCCCGCGCTGCTTCACGGACTCCGGAAACGTTAGTGCACCATCGGCCCGCGGACCGACGGGAGGGCGGCGACCGGACATGACCGGCCGTGATCGGCGTCTCTCAGCCGTTCCGGGACCCGGGGAAGAAAATCACGCGCGGGAGGTCTTGACGCCGGCTCGGGCCAGGTCGAGCATTCGAGGAGCCGGCCCAGGTGGCGTTCTCTCCCCCACCGCCGTCCCGGCCTCCGCGCACCCGCACCCGTGGGCGCGACCCGGATCCACGAGGAGAGAGACATGATCCTGCACCCCACCCGAGCGGCCGCCCTGGCCGCGGCCGCCGCACTGCTGGCCCTGACCCCAGGGCTGGCCACGGCCAAGACCGCCCATCCGCCCGCACCACGGGTGATCACCAACAAGGTGGTGGCCCCGTTCAACCTCGCCCTGCACGACTCGCGTCTCTACGTGGCCGACGGCGGGACGGCGACCGTGTCCCGGGTGAAGAGCGACGGATCGCTGGTGACGGTGGCCCAGGGGCCCGCCGGAGGTGACGTGGCCGGGTTGGACGTGTCCCGCGACGGCCGCTACCTGGCCTACAGCTCGACGGAGCACCCGGCTGAGGAGGTCAACGCGAACGGTGCGGTCACCGTGCTCGGCCCGCACCACTCCAGCCGCAAGATCGACGTGGCCGGCTACGAGGCGGCGGCCAACCCCGACAAGATCAACCAGTACGGCGTGAGCAACCCGAGCGCCTGCGTCCGGGACGCCCTCACCGCCATGGGGGCCCCGGTCAGCTACACCGGAGCCGTGGACTCCCACCCCTACTCGCTGGCCGCGTACGGTCACCGGTCGTGGCTGCTGGCCGACGCCGGAGGCAACGACCTGCTGAGTATCAGCCGCCGCGGGAAGGTGTCGACCGTCGCGGTCCTGCCGGCCCAGCCGGCGGTCGCCACCGCCGAGGCGGTCGCCGCGCTCAAGCTCCCCGCCTGCGTGGTCGGGGTGACCTACCGCTTCGAGCCGGTTCCGACCGACGTGGAGGTCGGCCACGACGGGTATCTCTACGTGACGACCCTCGCCGGCGGCCCGGCGGAGTTCGGTCCGCGCAGCAGCGTCTACCGGGTGAACCCCCGCAACGGTCACCTGAAGCTCCTGATCACGGGGCTGGCGGGAGCCACCAACCTGGCCCTGGGACGTGACGGCGAGATCTACGTCGCCGAGTTCTACGCGGGCAAGGTGGCGGTCATCCGCCACGGCAAGGTCGCGTCGCGGATCGACCTCCCCGGCGTGGTGTCGGTCGAGAGCAGCCACGGACGCCTGCTCGCGGGGACCTTCGCCGGCGGTCCCGACCAGCCCGGCACGATCGTGGAGATCCGGCACGGGAGGGTCGAGCGCCACTAGGTCACCAGCCAGGCTGGGTCGTCCGCACACCGACGGGCGGCCCAGCCTGTCCCCCTGCCTGCCCGGCCCGGGCGGCTGCGATCGCCAGGACGCGGGTCAGGGCCGGACGAGGCCCCAGGGGTCGGTGGCTACCCCCCGGCGGGGTCCGCGGGCAGCAGGGTGGCCAGCGCCCGCAGGGCCAGGGGATAGCCGGCCACCCCGAACCCCACGATGACACCGGCGGCCACCGCCGAGAGGTAGGAATGGTGCCGGAAGGCCTCGCGCCGGTGCACGTTGCTGATGTGCAGCTCGACCATCCGGACCTGGGCCCCGGAGACGGCGTCGGCCAGCGCGATGCTGGTGTGGGTGTACGCCCCGGCGTTCAGCACGACCCCGACCACCCCACCCGACTGCTGCCGCCCGCCGGCCTCCTGCAGCCAGTCGACCAGCTCACCTTCCTGGTTGCTCTGCCGGAACTCCAGGGTCCAGCCCAGCTCGGCGGCCACCGCACGGCAGTCGGCCTCGACCTCGGCCAGGGTCGTCGACCCGTAGACCCCGGGCTCGCGCCGACCCAGCAGGTTCAGGTTGGGGCCGTTCAGCACCAGCACCGAGGGCATCGACGTCTCCTTGTCCGTGGGTCGGCGGACCGACCGTCGTCTCCCGGCCGCGGGGCCGGGAGACGATCGTCTCAGGTCCGTCGACCCGCCGTCAGACCGACGCGGCCCCCGCGGGCTCGGCGTCCGCGTCGGCGGCCCCCGTCGGGAAGCCGCCGTGCAGCTTGAACGCGGCGCCGGTCGGGTCGAGGACGTCCGCGATCCGCCCGAACGGGGAGTCCTCGGGACCCATCAGCACCGTGCCGCCGTGGTCGCGTACGGCCTGCACGGCCGCGTCGACGTCGTCGACACTGAAGTAGACCGCCCAGTGGGTGGGGACGTCGGCGGGGAGGAAGGACGCCGAGTCCATCAGCCCGGCGACCGGCTCGCCGGCCACCTTGGCGGTCACGTAGCGGAACTCGTCGGTGTCGGAGGTGACCTCGTAGTCCCAGCCGAACACCTGGGCGTAGAACGCCTTGCTGGCGGCGTAGTCCTTGCTGTGGTTCTCGTTCCAGGTGACGGAGCCGGCCTCGTTGTACTTCGTGAAGCCGGTGTGGGCCGCCGCCTGCCACAGCCCGAAGGCCCCGCCGGCCGGATCGACCAGCACCGCCATCGAGCCCAGCGGACCGACCTGCATGGCGGGGGCGACCACCACGGCGCCGGCCGCGGTGGCCGCGGCCACGTGGGCGTCGACGTCGGCCGTCGCCAGATAGGTCGTCCAGCCGTCGGGGGTCCCGTTGGCGCCGTCGTTCTTCATGGCTCCCGCCACCTGGTGACCGCCGGACCGGGCGAGCAGATAACCCCCGAACTCCTCACCGGAGTTCTCGAACTCCCACCCGAACACCGCTCCGTAGAAGGCCTGGGCCTTCTCCGGGTCACTGGTGAACAGGTCGACCCAGCACGGTGTGCCGGGCGCAAAAGCTGTGTCGCGCGTCGCCATCTCAGTTCCCCCCTGATGCGACCCCCGCCCGGATGGCGGGCATCCTTCGGTCAGCGTAAGACCGACCCCTGACAGTTCGACAGCCCCCCGGAGGGCGCTCAGCCGCCCGGACGGTGACCGACGAAGAACTCCCGCGGCAGCCGGTCCTCGCTGGTCACCTCGGCCACCGACCGGGCCACGAAACCGGCGTCGGTCAGCACGCGCAACCAGGTCTCGCGGGGGAAGAGTCCCAGGGTGTGGGTGTCGTGCGCGACCCGGGTCGACCCGTCGGTGTCGCGGAGCAGGAAGGCGTACTCGGTCACGGTCGTGCTGTCGGTGGGGTCGGGGTCGGTGGACCAGGAGAGGTATCGCACCCCGCGCCCGTCCGGGGCGTCGGTCCCGCCGTGCGCGGTGGTCGGCTCGAAGTTCTCAGCGATGTCGTCGGGCACCAGGACGGCCACTCCGCCCGGTCGGCAGTGCTCCCAGACGGTGGCCACGGCGCGTCGGAGGTCGTCCTCGTCGGTCATGTACTCGATCGCGTCGTGCACGAACACCGCGTCGAAGGTCCGGCCCAGCCGGATGGTCCGCATGTCGCCCTGCTGGTGCTCGCAGTCGGGGTTGAGGGCCCGCGAGACCTCCAGCATCGCCTCGGACAGGTCCACCAGGGTCAGGGCGAAGTGTCGCTTCAGGTGGAAGGCGTTGTTGCCGCCGCCGCTCCCCAGCTCCAGGACCGTCTCGGTCGCGGGGGTCGAGGTCCGGAGCAGGGACGCGGCGAAGGCGGCCTCGTCGGCGTACTCGGCCGGGGCCGAGATCAGCGGCCACCACGAGGCCAGGTCGTCGTAGAAGCGGTGCGACGTCACGCTCATCGCGGGGTCTCCGGTCCGGTCAGGCCGGCCCGCTGGGCCAGCCCGACGACGTACGCGGCCTGCCCGAGGTGCTGCAGGGCGTCACCCAGGACGCTGACCAGCCGGACCCCGGCCGTCACGGGGGGGTCCCAGCGCCGGTCGACGACGCGGTCCAGCTCCGCCGGGACCAGCCGGTCGAGGTAGTCGGTCGTCAGGAGGTGCACGTCGGCGTGGTAGCCGGCCAGCAGCGCCCCGCTCACCCGGAGCGAGCCGACCTCCTCGGGGCTCTGCCCGTAGCCGGTCTCGAACGGGTCGTACGGCAGGTCGAACCGGGCCCGCCAGTCCGGCCAGGCCTGGTCGACACCGGCCAGCGCCGCCACGTGGTCGTCGGTGATCCGGATCAGGTGCCACAGCAGCCAGCCCGCCGAGTTGGCCTCCGGGTCGGGTCGGTAGGTCGAGACCGGCAGCGACAGGTCGGCCGTCAGCTCCCGTACGAGCTCGGCCACCCGACCGAACGAGTCGCGGAGCAGGGTCTGGGTCGGGTCGTCGCTCACGGGTCCGACGCTACCCCGACCAGCCGGGGCCGCCGGGGGCACCGGCCGACCTGTCCTCGTCGACCCCGGCCACTACCCGGGCGGCGGCGGTCACTGCGGGCAGCCGGGCGCGGACCTGAGCCGTACGCCGTCGCAGGTCCGCCGGCGTGCGGAGCCCTAGCAGCTCCTCGACCCCGGCGGCGAACGCCTGGGCGTGCCGGTCGTCCTCGGGTCCGCCGACGGACCCGGCGAGCAGGACCTGCACACTCCGGGCCCAGGTCACCACCAGCCACCACACCGCCTCTCGGTGGTCGCCGGCGGCCACCAGCGCCTCGGTCCCCTCGACCAGGACCGGGCGGGAGTCGGGGGTGAGGTCGGCCGCGAAGGTGAACCCCGACCGGTCCCGGGTCGCGGCGGCGTCGAAGCTCGCGACCGCCGCCGGCACCAGGTCGAGCACCTGCCCGGGCCCGACGTCGGTGCACCCGAGGTCGGCGAGCAGGCCGGCGTACAGCGCCTCCAGACCGTGGGCCGCGAGGGTCTCCCGCGCGCGCAGGTAGCGGAGCCGGACCGTCGGGTTGCGGCCGTCGGCCACCAGCACCAGATGAGTGCCGAGACTGGCCGGGAACACCCAGCCCAGGACCTGCGCGGCCCACGAGCCCGCCCCGGTCGGCGCGTCCAGGCCGGCCGCCATCCGCCGCCGTACGCTCTCGTACCGGTCCCAGACCGCCCGCGGGTCGGCGAAGCTCGCGGCCACGTCGCGCTGCAGGCGCGTCAGCCGGCCGTCCCGGTCACCCAGCCGCACCCCGGCCGCCAGCCCGGGGGCCAGCCAGTGGGTGCGGACCGCCACCGCCGGGTCGGCCATCTCGGCCCAGGACAGCACGGCCAGGTCCAGCCGTACGCCCTCCACCCGCCGCTTGCCGGTCCGCGGACCGGCCGAGCCCTCCAGCACCAGGCAGACGTCCACGTCGGAGTGCGGGCCCAGCTCGGCCGCGTCGTCGAGCCCGACCGTCGACCCGGTGCAGAAGGCCCCCAGCACCCCGGGGTCCGCCGCCATCAGGTCCTGCACCAGGCGGCCGGCCACCCGACGCGCGGCCCCGACGCTCAGCCCGCCGCCGGCCCGGGGGTCCAGGGACATGCGCCCGAGCGTACGCCGACCGCCCGGCCCGCGGTCCTCGCTAGCGTGGGGTCCATGACGCCACCCCGGACCCCTCGGCCCGCCGCCACCCGGTCCGGGCCGGCGGCGCCGCGGGTCAGCCCGGCCGTGCTGGGCCACCTCGTCCCGGGCGACGCGGCCGGCATCGAGCCCGGGGACCTGCACGACGGTGAGGACTACGACAGCCCGGACCTCACGGGCGCGGGACTCGCCGGCGCGAGCTTCACGGGCTGCCGGTTCCACCGCCCCACCCTGGACGGGGCCGACCTCCGCGGCGTACGGCTGGCGGAGTGCACGCTGTCGGAGGTGGACGCCGCCGAGCTGGTGGCCCCGCGGTCGTCCTGGCGCGACGTCGAGCTGACCCGCTCCCGGCTCGGGTCCGCGGAGCTCTACGAGGCCACCTTCCGCAGCGTGACCCTGGCGGACAGCAAGATCAGCTATCTGAACGCCCGCACGGCGACCTGGACCGACGTACGGCTGTCGCAGTGCGTGCTCGAGGAGCTCGACCTCGGCCACGCGGCCCTCACCCGTGTCGCCCTGGACCAGTGCCGGATCGGCACCCTCGACGTGACCGGCGCCACGATGGTCGACGTGGACCTGCGGACGGCGGAGATCGGCACGGTCAAGGGACTGGCCGGGCTGGCGGGGGCGTGGGTCACCTCCGACCAGCTGGTCCTGCTGGCCCCGGCCCTGGCCGACCACCTCGGACTCCTGGTCGGGTGAGAGGCGGGGGGCCGCGGCCGCGACCGGTACGGGTCAGGGGGTGGCGGGCTGCGGGATCCGGACCACGTAGCGGTCGACCCGGGCCAGCTCGGGCCAGGACTCGTAGACCTGGCCCGTCGACCGGCTGTAGCCGAATCCGGACCGGAACCGAACGGAGATGACCGCGTCGCTCGCCCGGTAGTAGTCCAGGCAGTACTGCTGCCAGTTGGGGTTTCGGGCCCGGGAGACCTGCACCGAGTCGGGGTGCTCGAGGTCGTAGTTGACCCCGCCCAGGTCGATCTCGATCCTGCACCCCCGGGCGATGTTGCGGCGGAGCAGGTCGGTCTGGATCAGGGTCGAGGGGTCGTCGGTGGCGATGCACCCCGGCACCCCGACGAGGGCCCGGGCCAGGGCGGGACCCGGGAAGGCGCGGATCAGGCGCAGGTCGAGGAACTGGTGGGCATAGCCGAGGAGACCGACCAGACCCACGGCCACCAGCACCCCGCCCACCCAGGTCCGGCCCGTGGCCCGCCGCAGAACGGCCAGCAGCGCGCCGGTCGCGGTGGCGGTGACCAGGACCACTGGGGCGGCGGTCAGACCGGAGTAGTGCACGAACCAGGACGGCGTGAGCAGCAGCATGCCCACCAGGGCCACCGTGAGCAGCCCCAGCAGCCGGGAGCGTCGCAGCAGCACGGCGACCAGGGTGCACACCACCCCGACGACCAGCGCCGCGACGATCAACGGCGTCAGACCACCCGAGGCCGGTGCCCAGAGGCTCATCCCGGAGAGGTCGGTCAGGCGCTTGACGAAAGCCACGTCCAGGGGCCGGCGGCCGACCTGGTCGGTGACCACGAGGCGCCACATCTGGCTCGGCGCGGACAGGAAGAACGGCAGGTAGACGACCAGGCAGATCCCCACCGCCCCCGCGAGGTATGCCGCCGCCGTGCGGAATCGCCGGCCCCCGAGCAGCCAGCCGACGACGACCAGCACCGGCACGACCCCCCAGATCTTGAGGGTCACCGCGAACCCGAGGACCGCCCCGGCCAGCAGCACCCGACGCCCCGACAGCCGCGCCCCGGGCTCCGTGGCCCGGACGAGCAGCAGGCTGACGAGCAGGCAGGTGGTCGCCGGGGGTTCCAGCAGCGCCGTGTGCTCGGAGTAGACCGCCGGGAAGAACAGCGCGTAGCCGAGTCCGCCCACCAGGGCGGCTGCCCGACCGAAGGGCAGCACGATCCGGGCCACCAGCACGGCGTTGACCCCGCCGAGGACCCACCATCCGACCCGCGCGACGGCCATCCCCGTCGGATCCCCGAGGACGGCCCCCAGCAGGGCCGCGGGAGTGAGCAGCAGGACGATCCCGGGCGGGTGCAGCAGCAGGAAGTCCCGGTAGGGCAGCTCACCGCTGGTGAAGGCGACGGCGGCCGCGTAGTGCACCCCGTCGTCGTAGTTGCCCAGGCCGAACAGCCCCCCGCCGGCCAGCACCGGGAAGGCCCGGGCCGTGGCGGCCACCAGCAGGATTCCGAGGGCCACCAGCACGGCCGGCGCACGCCGGAGGGTGGGTGACGCGCTGGGCTCGCCGGCTGCGGCGGGGTCCGACGCGTCGACGCCGGGTCGGACCTGGGGGTCAGTCACCCTGCCACGCTACCGAGACCGGGTAACAGGATCCTGAGAGACCCACAGGCTCGCGGCGGGAACCGTCAGCACGTGGTGACGTTCGCCGGCGAGGTTACTCGTGAGTAATATAGGAGATGTTACCCGTGAGTAACTTCGCCCGACCCGAGGTGCCCGTGAGCCACTACCGATCCAACCTCCGCGACATCCGCTTCAACCTGTTCGAGCTCTTCGGCCGGGGCGAGATCCTGGGCCAGGGCCCGTACGCCGACCTGGACGTCGAGACCGCCGAGGCCGTGCTGACCGAGGTCGAGCACCTGGCCCGGACCCGGCTGGCGGACTCGTTCGTGACCGGGGACCGGGAGCCGCCGGTGTACGACCCGACCACCCGTACGGTGACCCTTCCCGCCGCCTTCAAGGCCTCCTACCGGGCACTGCTGGACGCCGGCTTCTGGCGGCTGGAGATCCCGGCCGCCCTCGGCGGCCAGCCGGCCCCGCCGTCGCTGCAGTGGGCCATCAACGAGCTCAACCTGGGCGCCAACCCCTCGGTCTACCTGTACGCCGCCGGACCGAAGTTCGCCGGCATGGTCCACAGCAACGGCACCGAGCGCGACCGCCGGATCGCCCAGCACATGGTCGACCGGCAATGGGGCGCCACCATGGTGCTGACCGAACCCGACGCCGGCTCCGACGTGGGCGCGGGCCGCACCCGGGCCCTCCCCCAGCCCGACGGGACGTGGCGGCTGGAGGGGGTCAAGCGGTTCATCACCTCCGGAGAGCACGACCTGACCGAGAACATCGTGCACCTGGTGCTGGCCCGACCCGTCGCCCCGGCCGACGGCTCGCACCCGCTGCCGCCGGGGGTCGGCGGGCCGGGGACCAAGGGGCTGTCGCTCTTCCTGGTCCCGAAGTGGCACTTCGACCCCGACAGCGGGGAGCTGACCGGGGAGCGCAACGGCGTCTTCGCGACGAACGTGGAGCACAAGATGGGCATCCGCGCCTCGACCACCTGCGAGCTGACCTTCGGGGCCGACGGCGTCCCCGCCCGGGGCTGGCTGCTGGGCGAGGTGCACGACGGCATCGCCCAGATGTTCCAGGTGATCGAGCACGCCCGGATGCTGGTGGGCACCAAGGCCATCGCCACCCTGTCCACCGGCTATCTGAACGCGCTGGACTACGCCCGGACCCGGATCCAGGGCGCCGACCTGCTGCGGGCCGGCGACAAGACCGCCCCCCGGGTCCCGATCCTGGACCACCCCGACATCCGACGGTCGCTGCTGAACCAGAAGGCCTGCGCCGAGGGGCTGCGCTCGCTGCTCCTCTACACCGCCAGCGTGCAGGACCAGGTCGCCCTGGCGACCGAGGCAGGCACCCGGGACGAGGGCGCCGAGGCAGGCACCCGGGACGAGGGCGCCGAGCGGCTGAACGACCTGCTGTTGCCGCTGGTCAAGGGCTACGGCTCGGAGCGCTCCTGGGTGCAGCTGGGGACGGAGTCCCTGCAGACCCTCGGTGGACCCGGCTTCCTGTCCGACTACCCCCTGGAGCAGTACGTCCGCGACGCCAAGATCGACACCCTGTACGAGGGCACCACCGCCATCCAGGGCCAGGACCTCTTCTTCCGCAAGATCGTCCGCGACGAGGGTCGGGCCCTGGGGCGCCTGGCGGCCGACATCGGCGGCTGGGTGGCCGGGGGCCGCGGCACCGGGCCCGACCTCGGTCGGGGCGACGGGCAGCTGAAGGACGAGCGCGAGCTGCTGGGACGCGCCCTGGCCGACGTGACGGCCATGGTCGCCGCGATGCGGGCCGACCTGCCCCCGGCGGGCGCCCACCGGGGCCCTCCGCCGGTGCAGGCTGACCCCCGACGGCTGTACGTGGTCGGCCTGAACACCACCCGGCTGCTGATGGCGCTGGGGGACCTCGTCTGCGGCTGGCTCCTGCTGCGGGGCGCCGAGGTGGCGCTGGACCGGCTCAACACTGCGCAGCCCGCGACCGAGCAGGCCTTCTACGAGGGAAAGGTGGCGGCGGCTCGCTGGTTCGCGCGGACCACCCTGCCCCGCCTCGCCGCCGAGCGGGTGATCGTGGAGACCACCGACCTCGCCGCCATGGACCTGGCGGCAGGCTCCTTCTGAGGCGGCGTACGCGGGTCGACTGTCCGTCCGGTCCCTGAGGGCGTCGGGCCGGCGAGGGGAAACGGGTCCGCGCGGGGACGGGGTCCATGATGGGTCCGGGCCCGCGCCGCGGCTGACCCGACCACACGGGACCGGAGACTGACGTGAGCGCACGGTTCGAGGAGCTGGACTGGGCCCCGACCCCGATCGGCGAGGTCAGCCTGCGCCGCCGCTGGGACCCCGCGTCCGGGCAGGACATCTTCGAGGTCAAGCTGGGCGAGGAGTTCCTGATGTCGAGCCTCTTCGTCGCCGCCGAGGTCGAGATGGCCCGGCTGGCCCTGGCCCGGCTGACCGGCGACCGACTGCGGGTGGCGGTCGGCGGACTCGGGCTGGGCTACACCGCCCGGACCGTCCTGGAGGACGACCGGGTGAGCGACCTGGTGGTGGTCGAGGCCCTGGAGCCGGTGGTCCGCTGGCACCAGCATGGCCTGGTCCCGGTCGGGCCGACGCTGACCGCAGACCCGCGCTGCCGCTTCGTGCTGGGCGACTTCTTCACCCTGAGCGACGGCCCGGCCCTGGAGAGCGCCGACGAGCCGGGCTGGGACGCGATCGTCGTCGATATCGACCACGCCCCGCGGCACCCGCTCGCCGACGGCAACGCCGGCTTCTACTCGGTCGCGGGGACCCGCTCGCTGGCGGCCCACCTCCGACCCGGCGGGGTGTTCGCGCTGTGGTCCAACGACCCACCCGAGAGCGACTACGTCGCGGTCCTCGAGGCGGTCTTCACCGAGGTCGCAGCGGAGGTGGTGAGCTTTCCCAACCCGTTGCAAGGCCGGCCGGCCAGCAACACCGTGTATCTCGGCACCCGATGCCGGTGAAACGCGTACGCCTTTTCCCGCCCGTATTCGCCCGCGGCAATTGAGGCGTCGACCATCCGCAACACTCGCCGAACAATCGGCGCGCCGGTAATTTCGCAGCCGCGTCCGAGGAAATGCGCGAAACGATGAATCAATTGGTTGAAGGTCAAGCCGAGCAATGATTGACTGTTCTAAACAAATCGGAGGAAGGATCGAGATGGCTGCTCGGGGGAATGCGGAGGTGGGTCCTGAGGAGGACCCGATGAACGCCGAGCTGCTGGCCGCGACCCGCGAGCTGTTCCAGGGTCTGGAGAGCTTCCGGATGGCCGCCGCGAGCTATTTCAGCCTCACCGTCGTCGAGACCCGGGCGCTGACACTGCTCAGCGCCAACGGCTCCCTGGTCCAGTCCGAGCTCGGCACCGCCCTCGCCCTGACCCCGGGCGCGGTCACCGGACTCGTCGACCGCCTGACCGCCAGCGGGGTGGCCGTCCGCGAAGCGCACCCCTACGACCGTCGCAAGACCACGGTCAGCGCCACCGAGCACGGCGAGATGCTGCTCCGTGAGTCCCACCGGTGGCTGACGAAGGCGTTCTCCGCCGTCCCTGAGATCGACCGGGCCACCGCCGGCCTGCTGCTGCACACCATCGCCGTCGGCCTGGACCAGCAGGCGGTGCTGCTGGCGGACGAGAGCCCCCTCGAGCGACCCGTGGACGAGGACGCCCAGCTCGCCGGCTGACGCCGTCCGACCACCGGGGTCCGGACCGGCCCGACCCGCGACCGGGGAGACCCTAGAAGAAGAGGGCCAGGCCCGGGTCGCTGAGGATCTGCGCCACCGTGGACAGGAACGTCGAGCCCTGCGCGCCGTCGGCCAGACGGTGGTCGAAGGAGACCGCCAGGGTGGTCACCCAACGCGGCTCGATCCGCTCGTCGGCATCCACCCCCACGACCCAGGGGCGCCGCGCGATCTGCCCCACGCACAGGATCCCGGCCTCGCCCGGGTTGAGGATCGGGGTCCCCGCGTCCACCCCGAAGGTGCCGACGTTGGTGATGGTGAACGACCCGCCGGCCATCTCGGCGGGCTGGGTCCGCCCCTCGCGGGCCGTGCCCACCGCGGCGTTCAGCGCCTTGGCCAGGTCGAGCAGGTTGAGCGCCTGGGCGTTCTTGATGTTTGGGACGACCAGGCCGCGGGGGGTGGCGGCGGCGATCCCCAGGTTGACCGCGCCCTTGAGGACGATCTCCTGGGCCTGCTCGTCCCAGAAGGAGTTGAGCTCCGGGGTCCGGGAGAGTGCGATGCAGACCGCCTTGCTGATCACCAGCAGCGGTGAGATCTTGACCCCGGCGAACTCCCGCCGCGCCTTGAGCCGGGCGACCAGCTCCATCGTCTCGGAGACGTCGCAGGTCACCCACTCGGTGACGTGCGGTGCGGTGAACGCGGAGCTGACCATCGCGGCGGCGGTCGCCTTGCGGACTCCCTTGATCGGCACCCGGACGTCCGCCGGACCGTCGCCCGCGGGACCGGCCAGCGGCCGCGGACCGGTCCGCGCGGGGCTGTCCACCGGGCCGGCGGGGACCGTGGTGCTGACCTCGGTCGCGCCGACCGCCGGCCCGATGGCCTGCTCGACG
>JAOPXW010000122.1 GCA_025964935.1 Friedmanniella sp.
GGTCGGGACGCAGAGCGTGCGTTGCAGCAGCCATGGCTCTACACCTTCTCCGTCGTGGGACGCCCGAAGATGCCCTCGGGCTTGAAGACCATCAGGATGATCAGGATGATGAAGACGACGCTCTGGGACCAGTCCGAGCCGAGCCCGTAGGCCGCGCCCTCGTTGAGGGCCTGGATGATCCCGATGGCGAGGCCGCCGACCACCGCTCCGGTGAGGTTGCCGATCCCGCCGAGCACTGCCGCGGTGAACGCGATCAGGCCCAGCTGGGTGCCGGTGTCGTAGTAGGTCTGCGTCTGGCACAGGAAGTAGAGGACGCCGGCCGCACCGGCGAGCGCGCCGCCGAGGCCGAAGACGAAGGAGATCGTGCCGTTGACGTTGATCCCCATCAGGCGCGCGCCGTCCTGGTCCTGCGCGACGGCCCGCATGGCCTTGCCCATCTTGGTCCGCGACACGATCCAGGTCATGAGCAGCAGCAGCGGCACGGTCACGGCGAACACCATGACCAGCTTGTAGATGTAGACGCCCTCGACCTGGGGCCCGCCCCAGGTGATCGGCCAGTTCTTCTGGGCCGAGCCGTTGACGTACTCCTGCTGCGCGATCCCGCGGAAGATGAAGCTGATGCCGACCGCGGTCATCAGCGGGGCCAGCTTGGGCGCCGACCGGAGCCGGCGGTAGGCCAGGAACTCGGCCGACATGTTGATGAACCCGCCGGCGGCCATGCAGACGACGAGGGCCAGGAGCAGGGCCAGGATGCTGACCGCGCCGATCTGGGTGACGCCGAGCAGGCTGACCATGAGGCCGGCCGCGATGATCGTGGTCAGCATGAACAGGTCGCCGTGGGCGAAGTTGATCAGCTCCACGATGCCGTAGACCATCGTGTACCCGAGGGCGACGAGGGCGTACAGCAGGCCGTTCTGGAGACCGACGAGCAGGGAGCCGAGGAAGCGGTCCGGGTCGGCGACGATGTTCGCGACGAACCAGACGAGGATCAGGGCGACGATGGCGTACCCGAGGACGCGTTCGACCAGTGGTCCGAGCCGGACCTTGGCCTTCCTCTGGGTGCCCCCGACGACGAGCGACGCTGTGGCCACAGGTCAACCTTTCGAGGAGCGGCGCGGCGGTGCGCCGGTGGTGAGCCGGGTCGAGCGACCCTGCGGATGACGGTCGAGAAGGTGCGGAAGAGAGAAGAACCGCCGAGCCCGGAGGACGTCCCCCGGGCCCGGCGGCTGAAGATCAGGAGATGGACTGCGACTTCTCGAAGGTCTCCTTGCCGTCCTTGATGATCTCGATCGTCAGGTCCTTCGCACTGGTGTCACCGGTGGTCGGGTCGATCTTGATCTCCTTGCCGAGCACCGACTGGTCGGCGGGGATCGTGATCCCGGAACCGCCCAGCACCTGCTCGGTCACGCTCTTGCGGGTGCCGTCCGACTTCGCGATGGCGTCGAGGATGACCTGGACCGCCGCCACGCCGTACAGCGGGTAGGAGCCGTCCGGCGCCTTGTTGTACTTGGCCTTGTAGGCGTCGAGCAGCTTGGCGCCCGTGCCGCCGGCCTTGGCCAGCTGGTCCTGCGTCAGACCGGCGAAGGTCAGGTACATGCCCTTCGACTCGTCGAGCTTGAGCAGGTCGGGGTAGCCGGTGAAACCGTCGGGCCCGAGCAGCTTGACCGAACCGTCGTTCGGGCCGAGCACGGCGACCTTGTCCTTGACGAGCTGGCCGCCGTTGTTGTCGTAGATGCCGCCGAGGTAGACCATGTCGGCACCGGAGGCCTTGACCGCCTGGTAGAGCGCGGTGTAGTTCGGCTGCTTGGCGTCCCAGTGCGCCGAGCCGACGACCTCGATGCCGTTCTTCTTGGCGTTGTCGGTGAAGGCGCGGGCCACGCCGATGCCGTACGTCTGGTTGTCGTCGAGGACGTACGCCTTCTTGATCTTGAGGTCGTTGGCCGCGAACGCCGCCGCACCCACGCCCTGGTAGTCGTCCGTGGTGATGGTGCGGGCGAAGTTCCGGGTGCCCGACGGGTAGTACTTCTCCGGCTCCCCGGTGTCCCAGGTCTTGGTGAGGCCCGGGTTGGTGTTCGCGTGGCTGACCATCAGCATCGGGCCGGTGCTGTCCTGGTTCAGCGTCGGCAGCTCGATCTTGGCGCAGCCGGAGTTGTACGTGCCCATGACCGCGACCTCGTTGGTGTTGGCCACGTGGTCGGTCGCGTTCTTCGCGCACGCCGCGTCGTCCCAGGCGCCCTTGGCGGCGGTCGAGTCGTCGTACGTCTTCAGCGTGATGTTGTAGTTGCCGGCCTTGCCGCCGACCTGGTCCAGGTAGAGCTGGATCAGCTTGTTGGTGTCGTTCGACTGGGTGGCGCTGGAGCCCTGGAGCGGCAGGTCGGTCGAGACGATGAGGTTCTTGTTGCCGGAGCCGCCGGCGGTCCCGCCCCCGGTGCTGTTGTTGGCGCAGCCGGTCAGCGCGAGCGCCGTCACCGCCCCCACCGCAACAAAGCGGGTGATAAGTCGTGCTTGCAAAACTCCTCCTCATGGACTGCCGGCCCACGCACGGTGCGAGCGCCGGGTTGGTCCCGTCCCCGGCCCCTGAGAGCCGGCAAAGACGGGTGGTGACCGCCGAGGCGGTCCGAACTGGTCAAGCCCCCCGACCGAAAGGTCGGAAGTCCCACGTCGAAGGCACACGGGCCCTAGTGTCGAGCAGCCTGTCGCAGGGTTGTGACCCCCTGGTTAAAGGTTGTGTCTGTCGGGTTACCGGCGCGTAGCATCCGTCGGTTCCTGAACAGACCCTTAACGGGCCGATGCTAACCCCCTCAGCGCGTTTCTTGCGCGTTTCTGACCCAGGGTGCGGCAGGACTGTTATGCGAGTGTTGGTCTGGGCGGAGGTTCTACGGCCGGAGCGGCACCAGTTGGCAGGTCAGTCGGGCCGTGCAGACCCGCCGGCCGGCATCGTCGGCCAGGGTCACCTCGAAGCTGGTGATGGTCCGTCCGAGCCGGATGGCGGTGGCCGTCCCGGTCACCCAGCCCGCGAGGACGGCCCGGTGGTGGGTGGCGTTGAGATCGACCCCGACCGCCGTACGGTCGGGCCGGGCATGCGCCGCGGAGCCGATCGAGGCCAGGGCCTCGGCCAGCACGCAGGACGCGCCGCCGTGCCACAGGCCCGCCGGCTGGGTGTTGCCGGCCACCGGCATCCGGCCGACCACCCGCTCGGGGCTGAGCTCCAGCAGCTCCAGGCCCATCCGGGTGTCCAGGGCGCTGGTCAGGCCGGCGTACCAGGCGGTCAGGTCGGCCGAGGCGATGAGGGGCATGGCGGGAGTGTAGGAGCCCGGGTCGCGACGGCTCGCCTGGGAGGTGGCTGGGGCCGGTCGCGGGACACGGAGCTGTCAGTGGGCGCAGATAGAGTCGGTCCGTGGTGACCTCCCGAACAGCCAAGCCCACCGCCGGCGCAGCCCCGCAACGTCCCAAGCTGCTGCTCATCGACGGGCACTCCGTGGCCTACCGCGCGTTCCACGCGCTGCCGGTGGAGAACTTCTCGACCCAGACCGGTCAGCACACCAACGGCGTCTTCGGCTTCACCTCGATGCTCATCAACGTGCTCCGCGACGAGGCCCCCACCCACCTCGGCGTGGCCTTCGACATCTCCCGGCAGACGTTCCGCTCCGAGCTCTACCCGGAGTACAAGGCGACCAGGTCGGCCACCCCGAGCGAGTTCAAGGGGCAGCTGGACCTGGTCAAGGAGGTGCTGAAGGCCCTCAACATCGCCTACCTGGACAAGGAGGGCTTCGAGGCCGACGACGTGATCGGGACCCTGGCCACCCAGGCAGAGGCCCAGGGCTTCGAGGTGCTGATCTGCACCGGGGACCGGGACGCCTTCCAGCTCGTGACCGAGAACGTCACCGTGCTCTACCCCCGCAAGGGGGTGTCGGACCTGGCGCGGATGACCCCGGCGGCCGTGCAGGAGAAGTACTTCGCCAGTCCGGCCCGCTACCCCGAGCTGGCCGCCCTGGTCGGCGAGACCAGCGACAACCTGCCCGGGGTGCCGGGGGTCGGCCCCAAGACCGCCGCCAAGTGGCTGGAGGCGTACGACGGTCTGGAGAACCTCTGCGCGCACGCGGGCGAGCTCAAGGGCAAGGCCGCCGAGGCGTTCCAGGAGCGGGTGGAGGACGTGCTCCGCAACCGACGGCTGAACGCCCTGGTTCGCAACCTCGACCTGACGTTGACGGTCGACGACCTGGAGCGACGGCCCTGGGACCGCGAGGCCACCCACCAGCTCTTCGACGGGCTGGAGTTCCGGGTGCTGCGCGACCGGCTGATCGAGGCGCTGCCCAACGCCGACGAGGTGCTGCCCGAGGGAGGCTTCGACCTGGTCGGGGCGACTCTGGCCCCCGGTGAGCTGGGGGAGTGGCTGGCCCGGCACGCCGTCGGGGCCCGGACGGGGGTCGACGTGATCGGCCATTGGGGATCCGGGGCCGGTGACGTGGCGGCGATCGCGCTGGCCGCGGCGGACGGGGCGGCGGCGTACGTGGGGGTGCCCGACCTCGGACCTGAGGATGAGGGTGCGCTCGTCGCCTGGCTGGCCGACCCCGGTCACAGCAAGGCGATGCACGACGCGAAGGGGCCGCTGCTGGCCCTGTGGTCGCGGGGCTGGGACCTGCACGGGCTGACCTCGGACACCCAGCTGGCGGCCTACCTGACCCGGCCCGACCAGCGGACGTTCGATCTGGCCGACCTCACGGTCCGCTACCTGAAGCGTGAGCTCAAGGTCGAGGGTGGACCCGAGATCACCGACTCCGACCAGCTCTCCCTCGACTTCGGCGACGACGACTCGGGGGCCAAGGTGGCCGCCCAGGCGGCCATGGTCCGGGCCCGGGCCGTGATCGACCTGGCCGATGCGCTGGACGCCGAGATCGCCGTCCGCAACGGGACGAGCCTGCTCTACGGGGTGGAGCTGCCGCTGTTGCGGACCCTGGCCCGGATGGAGCAGACCGGCATCGCCGTCGACGTCGATCACCTCGAGGCGCTGGAGTCCGACTTCGGGGCCACAGTGACCCAGGCGGCCAACCAGGCGTACGAGGTGCTCGGCAAGCAGATCAACCTCGGCTCACCCAAACAGCTCCAGGTGGTGCTGTTCGAGGAGCTGGGAATGCCGAAGACGCGGCGGACCCGCACCGGGTACACGACCGACGCCGACGCCCTGCAGGCCCTGTACGCCAAGACCGAGCACCCCTTCCTGGCCCACCTGCTGGTGCACCGGGACGCGATCCGGCTCAAGCAGACGGTGGAGGGGCTGCTCAAGTCGGTGGCCGACGACGGCCGGATCCACACGACCTACGTCCAGACCATCGCGGCCACCGGGCGGCTGTCGAGCACCGACCCCAACCTGCAGAACATCCCCATCCGGACCGAGGCGGGCCGGCGGATCCGGGAGGCCTTCGTGGTGGGCCCGGGCTACGAGTCGCTGATGTCGGCCGACTACTCCCAGATCGAGATGCGCATCATGGCGCACGCCAGCGAGGACGCGAGCCTGATCGAGGCGTTCCGCTCCGGGATGGACTTCCACACCGTCACCGCCTCCCGGGTCTTCGGGGTCGAGCCGACGCAGGTCAGCGGAGCCGAGCGGGCCAAGATCAAGGCGATGAACTACGGGCTGGCCTACGGGCTGAGCGCCTACGGGCTGAGCCAGCAGCTGAGCATCGACACCTCCGAGGCCAAGGCGCTGATGGAGGAGTACTTCGAGCGCTTCGGCGGGGTCCGCGACTACCTGCACTCGCTGGTCGCCGACGCCCGCCGGACGGAGTACACCGAGACGATCCTCGGCCGTCGCCGCTACCTGCCGGACCTGATGAGCGACAACCGGCAGCGCCGGGAGATGGCCGAGCGGATGGCCCTGAACGCGCCCATCCAGGGCTCGGCGGCCGACATCATCAAGGTGGCGATGCTGGACGTGGAGAAGGCGCTCGACGACGCCGGGATGCGGAGCCGGATGCTGCTGCAGGTGCACGACGAGCTCGTCTTCGAGGTCGGCCCCGGGGAGCGGGTGGCCCTGGAGGAGCTGGTCCGGCTCAAGATGGGGCAGGCGGTCGAGATGACGGTGCCGCTGGACGTCTCGGTCGGCGTGGGCCGCTCCTGGCACGATGCGGCCCACTGACCCGTTGGAGAGGCAGGCACTCGTCCCGCCCGCGTCCGAGGGGCGGTCGAATTGACCCTGTTTCGCGCCCGGCGATAGTCTGGAGTGTCGCTGTGGCCTGCGCGACTTCAGACGGAGTAGGTCACGCTCGTACGGGTCGGTCCATCAGTGTGCCCGCTTGCAGGTTGAGCGGACGTGCCTGAGCAGTCCTCGGCTTCTACGGATCGGGCTGCAGCACACACCGGACACCCATCTCATCCCATATCGGAGCCCTACTACATGACGTCCTCCCTAGAGGCAGCACCCCAGGTCGCAATCGACGACTTCGACTCTCCCGAGGCCTTCCTCGCGGCGATCGACGCGACCATCAAGTACTTCAACGACGGTGACATCGTCACCGGCACCGTCGTCAAGGTCGACCGTGACGAGGTCCTGCTGGACATCGGCTACAAGACCGAGGGTGTCATCCCCTCGAAAGAGCTCTCCATCAAGCACGACGTCGACCCGTTCGACGTGGTCAGCGTCGGCGATGAGATCGAAGCTCTCGTCCAGCAGAAGGAGGACAAGGAAGGTCGCCTCATCCTGTCCAAGAAGCGGGCTCAGTACGAGCGCGCCTGGGGCACGATCGAGAAGATCAAAGAAGAGGACGGTGTCGTCACCGGCCACGTCATCGAGGTCGTCAAGGGTGGTCTCATCATCGACATCGGCCTGCGCGGGTTCCTGCCCGCCTCGCTGGTGGAGATGCGTCGGGTCCGCGACCTCCAGCCGTACTTCGGCATGGAGCTCGAGGCCAAGATCATCGAGCTGGACAAGAACCGCAACAACGTCGTGCTGTCGCGGCGTGCCTGGCTGGAGCAGACCCAGTCCGAGGTTCGCCAGAACTTCCTCACCCAGCTCCAGAAGGGCCAGATCCGCAAGGGTGTCGTGTCCTCGATCGTCAACTTCGGGGCGTTCGTCGACCTCGGTGGCGTCGACGGCCTCGTGCACGTCTCGGAGCTGTCCTGGAAGCACATCGACCACCCGTCCGAGGTCGTCGAGGTCGGCCAGGAGGTCACCGTCGAGGTCCTCGACGTCGACATGGACCGCGAGCGTGTCTCCCTGTCGCTGAAGGCGACCAAGGAAGACCCGTGGCAGGCCTTCGCCCGCACCCACCAGATCGGGCAGATCGTGCCGGGCAAGGTCACCAAGCTGGTGCCCTTCGGTGCGTTCGTCCGCGTCGAGGAGGGCATCGAGGGCCTGGTGCACGTCTCCGAGCTTGCCGAGCGTCACGTCGAGATCCCCGAGCAGGTCGTGCAGGTCAACGACAGCGTGCTCGTCAAGATCATCGACATCGACCTCGAGCGTCGCCGGATCTCGCTGTCGCTCAAGCAGGCCAACGAGGGTGTCGACATCA
>JAOPXW010000237.1 GCA_025964935.1 Friedmanniella sp.
CGGGGCCAGGATCGCGACCCCGGCGGAGTTGACCAAGACGTCGACGCGGCCGGTCAGGGCGAGCACCGCCGCCACCGCCGACCGCACCGACTCCGGTGAGGTCACGTCGACCTCGTACGCCGCCGCGCCGCCCCCGAGGCCCGCCGCCACCGCCTGGGCCGCCTCCAGGTTGCGGTCCAGGATCACCACCCGGGCGCCCGAGCGGGCGTACAGGGTGGCGACGGCGGTGCCGATGCCGGAGGCACCTCCGGTGACCACGGCGACCGTGCCGTCCAGGTTGACGGACAGGCTGGAGATGTCGGTGACGGGCGGTGTGAGCATGCGGAGGTCCTCTCGAGTCGGGCGGCGGCGGGTGGGAGCTACTTCTTCTGACCGGTGATGCCCTCGTAGGCGATGTTGCCGGTCTTGAGGTTGTCGCTGGTCAGCGTGGGCAGGTTGGACAGGAACGCGGCCCGGTCGGTGACGACGTGCTGCATGGCGACGTCCACGTTGTCCTTGGTGATCTTGGGCATCAGGTAGACCGGCGCGGTGTTCACCTGCTCCTTCTTGGCGATGGCCGCGGCCACGGCCAGACCGGCCGACAGCTCCACGGTGCCGTTCTGCAGCATGGTGCCGATGAAGTCACCGGACTGCACCGCCTTCAGGCCGTCCTCGATGCCGTCGATGCCGACGATCGGGACCGTCAGCTTGGACTCCTTGAGCGCCTGCAGCGAGCCGAGGCCCATGTCGTCGTTCTGGGCGACCACACCGTCGATCTTGTCGCCGTACGCGGAGACCCAGTTCTTCATCTTGTTGACGGCTTCGTCGCGCTTCCAGTTGGCGGTGTCCTTGGCCAGCACCTTGATGTCGGGGTACTTGCCCAGGACGTTCTCGATGCCCTTCTGGCGGTCGATCTCGCCGGACTGGCCGAGCGGACCCTTCAGGACGACGATGTTGCCCTTGCCGCCGAGCTTGTCGGCCATCATCTGCATCTCCTCCTCGCCGGCCTTCACGTCGTCGGGCTGCACGTTGCCGCTGATGTCGGTGCTGGAGAGCGCGGCGTTCACCGGGATGATCGGGACCCCGGCGGCCTTGGCCGCGGCGATCTGGGGCTGCAGCGAGTCGGCCTGCACGGGCACGACGACGATGGCGTCGACCTTCGCGTTGATGTACTGGTCCATCTGGTTGGCCTGGGTGTTGACGTCGAGGTTGGCGGCGTTCCACAGCAGGTCGATGTTGTTGGCCTTGGCGTAGGCGTCCATCCCCTCCTTGCCGGCGGTGATGAAGGAGCTCATGTCGTAGACCGTGACCCCGATCCGGAGCTTGCCGGACCCACCGCTCGCGGCGGACCCGCTCTGGGCGGTGGTGTCACCCGCGCCACAGGCGGCGACGGTCAAGGTGAGGGCGGCCGTGGCGAGGACGGCGACGCAGCGGTGCAGTCGGTTCATGGGTCGTGCTCCTTGGGTTGGGCGGTGCGGTTTGGCTGTGCGATTGGACGGGTGCGGTGGTGCGGTGGTGCGGGGTGAAGCGGAGGGACGACGGCAGAGGGGCCGCGGCGTGCCTCGAGCCGCCGCGGCCGCACGGTCACTGACGGCGGCGGGAGGTCCAGACGTCGACGGCGACCGCGAAGACGATCAGGACCCCCTTGATGACGTCCTGGAAGTAGGAGGGGACCAGCAGGATGTCGAGCCCGTTGTTCAGGGTCTGGATCAGGATCAGACCCAGGGCGGTGCCCCAGACCGAGCCGCGGCCACCCATCAGGCTGGCCCCGCCGATGACGACGGCGGCGATGGCGTCGAGCTCGTAGCCCTGGCCGAGGTTGGGCGGGCCGGAGATGACCCGGGAGGCCAGCATCACCCCGGAGAGACCGGCGAGCACCCCGGAGATGGCGTACACGCTGAACAGGATGCGCCGGGCGTTGACCCCGGCGATCTCCGCGGCGGCCCGGTTGCCGCCGACGGCGTAGACGCGCATCCCGTACGCCGTCCGGCGCATCACCACGGCCAGCGCGATGATGCCGATGATCATCACGATCACCGGGATCTGCAGACCGCCGATGGTCTTGTTGGCGATGTTGCCGAACTCGGCCGGGAGTCCGTTGATGGGCGCACCGCCGCCGATGGCGTACGCGACCCCGGACCCGGCGGTCAGCATGCCCAGGGTGGCGATGAAGGGCGGCACGTTGACCACCGAGACGAAGAAGCCGTTGATCGCCCCGGCCGCCAGCCCCACCACGAGCGCGGTGAGCACGGTCATCCAGACCTGGCCGGGGTTGTTCTTGGCCACCAGGGCCGCACTCATGGCCGACATGGCGATCACGCTGCCGACCGAGAGGTCGATCCCGCCGGTCAGGATCACGATGGTCTGACCCAGCGCGATCAAGGCGAACGGAGCCGCCGCGATCAGGATCGTGGTCAGGTTGTCCAGGCTGGAGAAGCGCAGGCTGCGGTAGCTGAAGTAGCAGATGACCAGCACCACCACGATGAACATGGCGTTGCGCAGCGCGAGCGCCCCCCACCAGGCGCGGGAGAAGCGGCGTACGGGCTCGCCGGTCACCGGGGACGGGGTCACGTCGGCGGCCGCGTCGTCCGCGGTCGCGACCTGGGTCGTGTTGGTCACTGGTCGTCCTCAGAGGGTCGGGAGGTGGCGGCGCCGGCGGTGGCCGGCGCAGAGCGGTCAGGAGCAGGGCGTACAGGAGCAGGGCGTACAGGAGCAGGGGCGTCGTGAGCGGCTGAGGCCGGGGCGGCGGAGCCCCGGGCAGCGGCGTGCCCCGGGTCGGGCAGACCGGCGGCCAGGGAGAAGATGCGGGCCTGGACGTCGTCGCGCTGGAGGTCGTCGGTGCCGAGCTCCCCGACCACGGCCCCGGCGCGCATCACCAGCGCCCGGTGGGCCAGGCCCAGGATCTCCGGCATGTCGGAGGAGGCCATCACCACCGCGACCCCGGAGGCGGCCAGGTCGGTGATGATGCGGTAGATCTCGGAGCGGGCGCCCACGTCGACCCCGCGGGTCGGCTCGTCCAGCAGCAGCACCTTGACGTCGCCGGTCAGCCACCGGGCCAGCACCACCTTCTGCTGGTTGCCGCCGGACAGCGTCCCGACCGACTGGCCGAGGTTGCGGGAGCGCAGCCGGACCGACTTCATCGCCTTCTCGATCTTGGTGGAGCGGCTCCGACCGCGGAGCCAGCCCGAGACGCTGAACTGGCGCAGCTGGGGCAGGGTGGCGTTGTCCAGCACGCTCATCCCCAGCACGGCGCCGGAGCCCTTGCGGTCCTCGGGGACCAGGGCCATCCCGGAGCGGATGGCCTCGATCGGCCGGGCCCGGGGGACGTCCCGGCCGCGGATGGCCACGGTGCCGGCGGTGCTGTGCCGGACCCCGAAGAGGGCCTCGATCAGCTCGGTCCGGCCGGCCCCGACCAGCCCGGCGAGACCGAGGATCTCCCCGGCGTGCACCGTCAGGTCGACCGGGGCTGAGGCCCCGACGACGTGCAGCCCGGACACACTCAGGACGGGCTCGGTGCCGGGGGTGCCCCGGTCGGGGAACAGGGTGCCCAGCTCGCGGCCGATCATGGCGGTGACGATGTCGGTGTCGGAGGCCTTGCCGATGGGCTCGTCGAGGACCAGGTTGCCGTCGCGGAGCACGACGACCCGGTCGGCGAGGGCGCGGATCTCCTCCATCTTGTGGGTCGTGTAGACCATGGCCACGCCCTGCTCGCGCAGGCGGTTGACCACGCCGTACAGGCCCTCGACCTCGCGCTCGGAGATGGCCGAGCTGGGCTCGTCGAGCAGCAGCACCTTGGCCCCGGTCCGGGACGCCTTGACGATCTCCACGATCTGCTGGAGCCCGACCGGGAGGCTGGCCATCCGGGCCGTGACGGGGATGTCGACGTCGAAGACGTTGAGCGCCTGCCGGGCCTGGCGGATCATCTCGGAGCGGCGGAGCAGCCCGAACCGGCGGACCTCCTTGCCCACGAAGAGGTTCTCGTAGACGGTGAGGTCGGGGATGGAGGCCAGCTCCTGGGGCACGATGGCCACCCCCGAGCGGTGGGCCTCGGCGGTGCTGCCGGCCCGCAGCTCGGTGCCGTCGACGCGTACGGTGCCGCTGTCGGCCCGGTACTGGCCGGAGGCGATCTTCATCAGGGTCGACTTGCCGGCCCCGTTCTCGCCGGCCAGGGCGGTGACGGTCCCGTGCTCCAGGGTCAGGGTGACCCCCTTGAGCACGGGGATGCCCCCGAAGCCCATCGTCAGGTCCTCGCACTCCAGTACGCCGGCCACTTTGCCTCCCAAGAGAAAGCCGTTGCGTTCACCAAGTGCTCATTTGTCGCCTGCTGGCGAAGTTTGCTGCTCGTTTGACGGCTCCTGGGGAACACTAGTCACACCTGAGCGCTCGGTCAACGTCTATGCTGCTCACATGAGCGACCCGGGGCCCAGCTCGCCCGAGGCTGGAGCGACCACGTCCCCGGCCCCGGTCGCGGTGCCCGCCCCGGTCGACGACCAGCTGCTGATGGCGGTGATCGCCCAGCGCTACTACTTCGACCACATGACCAAGGTGGACATCGGCCGCGAGCTCGGGGTCTCCCGGTTCAAGATCAGCCGGCTGCTGGAGCAGGCCGTGGCCACCGGGCTGGTCAGGATCCAGATCAACCCACCGGACTCGCTGAACGCCCAGCTCTCGCTGCGGCTGAGGGAGCGGTTCGGTCTCGAGCGCGCCCTGGTCGCCGCGACGCCGGACACCCGACCCCAGGCCGTACGGGACGCCCTCGGCAAGGCCGCCGCCACCCTGCTCAGCGACATCGTCACCCCCGACGACGTGCTCGGGGTGAGCTCGGGGCGCACCATCGACGCGGTGGCCCGGCACCTGACCCGGCTGGCGGGCTGCGAGGTCATCCAGCTGACCGGGATGAGCGGCAGCCTGGACGACAACCCGGTGGAGGTGCTCCGCCGGGTCGCCGTGCTGTCGGGGGGCCAGGCCCGCTCCATCTACGCCCCGCTGACCGTGGCCACCAGCGAGGCGGCCGCCGCCCTCAAGACCGACCCGAGCATCGCCGAGGCCCTCGGACGCTTCCGCTCGATCACGATCGCGCTGATCGCCATCGGCTCCTGGCAGCCGCCCGAGTCCCGTTTCCACGACGCCATCTCGCCGCGGGACCGGGAGCGGCTGCTGGCCCTGGACGTGATGGCCGACGTGGCCGGCGTGCTCTTCGACAGCGCGGGCCGGGCGGTGACCGAGTTCGACGACCGGGTGCTGGGGGTGCCGCTGAGCGAGCTGCGGATGGTCCGGGAGCGGATCGTGGTCGGCGGCGGGGAACGCAAGACCGGGGCCATCCTGGCCGCCCTCCGGGCCGGGGTGGTGACCACCCTGATCACCGACGAGGTGGTCGCCCAGGGGCTGCTGAGCCACCCCTAGGCTGCCGCCATGCGCACGAACCGGCTCGAGGCCTTCAGTGACGGCGTCCTGGCCATCATCATCACGATCATGGTGCTCGAGCTGAAGGTGCCGGAGGAGCCGACGCTGCACGCTCTCGGCGACTCCTTCACCGGCCTGCTCACCTACCTGCTCAGCTTCGTCTACATCGGCATCTACTGGAACAACCACCATCACATGTTCAAGCTGACCCGGAGGGTCACGGGGACGGTGCTCTGGGCCAACCTGCACCTGCTCTTCTGGCTCTCGCTCTTCCCCTTCACCACCGCGTGGATGGACGAGAGCGGCTTCGCCCGCACCCCGGTGGTCGTGTACGGGCTCGATCTGCTGCTGGCGGCGGTCGCCTACTACCTGCTGCAGCAGGCCATCATGGCCACCGAGGGGGAGCCGCCGCTGCTGCGGAACGCGCTCGGCTCGGACCTCAAGGGCCGGCTGTCCCCGGTGATCGTGCTCACGGGGATCGCGCTGGCCTTCGTCGACCCCCGCCTGTCGCTGGTCCCCTTCGTCTTCCTGGCCCTCATCTGGCTGGTCCCCGACCGGCGCCTGGAGCGCTACCTGGCCGCGCACCACCTCGACGACGAGTGAGCCCGGTCCGGCCGACTCAGAAGGGCCAGGGCACGAGGTCGCCCACCGAGGTGTCGTAGTCGACCAGCTGGCCGGCGTCCGGCAGCGGGGTGGGCCAGGCCTCGGCCGACCGGGCGGCGGGCGGGTCGACCTGGTCGTAGGTCCAGCTGCCGACCTGACCGGCGGCGGGCGGGCCCAGCCGGGTGGCGGCGTCCTCGGCCACCCGGACCGGGACGCCGGTGAAGGGGGCCACCCCGGGGAAGGTCACGTCGACCCGTCGGGCCCCGGCGGGGAGGGCGGCGAAGGTGGCGGTCAGGTGCAGCACCCCGCCGCTGCGCCGGAGCACGTCGCCGTTGCGCCACAGGTCGCTGCACGAGCAGGCGTACGCCGTGGTCGGCCCACCCGACACGGTCGACCAGCGGACCCGGGTCCGGTCCCCCTCCGCCGGCCCCCGTC
>JAOPXW010000129.1 GCA_025964935.1 Friedmanniella sp.
CGAAGAGCGTATGTACGCCGCGGGCCGTATCCCGGGCTCGTTCTTCCGTCGCGAGGGTCGCCCGTCCGAGGGCGCCATTCTCACCTGCCGGCTGATCGACCGCCCGCTGCGTCCCTGCTTCGTCAAGGGGCTGCGCAACGAGGTCCAGGTCGTGGTCACCGTCATGGCGCTGAACCCCAACAAGACCTACGACGTCGTGGCCATCAACGCCGCCTCGATGTCCACCCAGCTCGCCGGCCTGCCGTTCACCGGCCCGGTCGGTGGCGTCCGCGTCGCCCTCATCGGTGACCAGTGGATCGGGTTCCCCGACGTCGACCAGCTCAAGGACTCGACCTTCGACATGGTCGTGGCCGGCCGGGTGCTGCCCGACGGTGACGTCGCCATCATGATGGTCGAGGCCGAGTCGACCCTGCAGACGTGGGACTTCGTGGCCGCGGGCAAGACCGCCCCGACCGAGGACGTCGTCGCCCAGGGCCTGGAGGCCTCGAAGCCGTTCATCAAGGCCCTGTGCGACGCACAGGCCGAGCTGGCCGGGCGCTTCCCGAAGACCACCGCCGAGTTCCCGATCTTCTCCGACTACGCCGACGACGTGTACGCCGCCGTGTCGGGGGCCGGCAGCGACGAGCTCGCCCAGGTCATGTCGATCGCCGACAAGCAGGAGCGCGAGGAGGCCACCGACACCCTCAAGGGCAAGCTGGTCGCCCAGCTCTCCGGTCAGTTCGAGGGTCGCGAGAAGGAGATCAGCGGGGCCTACCGCGCGCTGACCAAGAAGCTCGTCCGGCAGAAGATCCTGCGCGAGCAGATCCGCATCGACGGCCGCGGGGTCAGCGACATCCGCACGCTGTCCGCGGAGGTGGGCATCATCCCCCGCGTGCACGGCTCCGCGCTGTTCCAGCGCGGCGAGACCCAGATCCTGGGCGTCACGACGCTCAACATGCTGGGCATGGAGCAGAAGCTCGACACGTTGGCGCCCGAGACGACCAAGCGCTACATGCACAACTACAACTTCCCGCCCTACTCCACCGGTGAGACCGGTCGGGTCGGGTCGCCGAAGCGGCGCGAGATCGGCCACGGTGCCCTCGCTGAGCGGGCCCTGGTCCCGGTGCTGCCGACGCGCGAGGAGTTCCCTTACGCCATCCGCCAGGTCTCCGAGGCGCTGGGCTCCAACGGGTCCACCTCGATGGGCTCGGTCTGCGCGTCGACCCTGGCCCTGCTCAACGCCGGGGTGCCGCTGCGCGCCCCGGTCGCCGGCATCGCCATGGGTCTGATCTCCGACACCGTCGACGGTCAGACCTCCTACGTGGCCCTGACCGACATCCTGGGAGCCGAGGACGCCTTCGGCGACATGGACTTCAAGGTCGCCGGGACCCGCGCCTTCATCACGGCCCTGCAGCTGGACACCAAGCTCGACGGCATCCCCGCCTCCGTGCTCGCCGGTGCCCTGACCCAGGCCAAGGACGCGCGGAACACGATCCTCGACGTCATGAACGAGGCCATCGACGCTCCGGACGAGATGAGCCTGTTCGCCCCGCGGATCATCACCATCAAGATCCCCGTGGACAAGATTGGGGAGGTCATCGGCCCGAAGGGCAAGGTGATCAACCAGATCCAGGACGACACCGGTGCCGACATCTCGATCGAGGACGACGGCACGATCTACGTCGGTGCGGACTCGGGCGAGAAGGCCGAGGCGGCGCGCGCGCTCATCAACGCGATCGCCAACCCGACCATGCCCGAGAAGGGTGAGCGCTACCTGGGCACGGTCGTCAAGATCACCGCCTTCGGCGCGTTCGTCTCCCTGCTCCCGGGCAAGGACGGCCTGCTGCACATCTCCAAGCTGCGCCCCCTCGCCGGTGGCGCACGGGTGGAGAGCGTGGAGGACGTGGTCAGCGTCGGCCAGAAGATCCAGGTCGAGATCAACGAGATCGACGACCGCGGCAAGCTGTCGCTGATCCCGGTGGTCGAAGAAGAGGTCTCTGCGTAAGGCAATGGCCTCAGCCACCCACCCGGGGTCACCCGAGGACACCGCACGGCGTCATCCGCACCTGGATGGCGCCGTTCGGCGTACGGTGCTGCCGCACGGCCTGGAGCTCGTGACCGAGGAGGTGCCGTTCAGCCGGACCTTCTCGGTCGGCATCTTCGCCCGGGTCGGCTCCCGGCACGAGACCGACCCCCGGCACGGGGCCTCCCACTTCCTGGAACATGTGCTGTTCAAGGGGACGAAGCGGCGGACGCCGGAGGAGATCTCGGCGGCCATCGAGTCCCGGGGCGGGGAGCTGAACGCGTACACGGCCAAGGAGCACACCTGCTTCTACGCCCGCGTCCTCGCCGACGACGCCGACCTGGCCGTGGACGTGCTGACCGACATGGTCGTCTGCTCACTGGTCCGCTCGGCCGACGTGGACGCCGAGCGGGCGGTCATCCTGGACGAGATCGCCATGCACGCCGACGACCCGGCCGAGGTCGTCTCCGAGCTCGTGGCCTCCACCCTGTACGCCGGGTCCGGTCTGGGCCGGCTGGTGATCGGCTCGCCCGCCTCCATCGCCGCCATGTCGCGCGAGGCGATCGTGGCGCACTGGCGGCGGCACTACCAGCCGTCCTCACTGATCGTCGCGGCCGCCGGCCGGCTCGACCACGACCGGCTGGTGGAGCAGCTGGCGGCCCTCGACAGCCGCCCCGCCGGCTCCACGCCGCGTCCGCCCGCGCCCACCGTGGTCCGCAGCGACGTCGGGCTGGTCACGGCGCAGCGCCGGGTGGAGCAGATCAGCGCGATGCTCGCCTTCCCGGCGCCCGGCGCGTTCGACGACCGCCGCTACCCGGTCGGGCTGATGTCGCTGGTGGTCGGGGGCGGGATGGCCTCCCGGCTGTTCGTCGAGGTGCGCGAGCGGCGCGGTCTGACGTACGGCATCGATGCCGGTGAGACCGCCTACTCCGACGCGGGCCTGTGGAGCGTGGACTGGCAGTGCGCGCCCGGCAAGCTGGCCGAGATCACCGAGGTGGTCCAGTCCGTGCTGGCCGAGGTGGCCGAGCACGGGGTCACCGAGGCGGAGCTGGAGCGGGCCAAGAGCCAGATGCGGGGCCAGACGGTGCTGACCTACGAGGGCCCGGCGTCGCGGATGAGCCGGCTCGGCAGCAACGCCGTGATCGGTGACACCCGCACCCTGACCGAGATCCTGGACCGGTTCGACGCCGTCACGGTGACCGAGCTGCAGACCGAGGCCGCCGCCCTGTTCGCCCAGCGCCCGCTGCTCGGTCTGGTCGGGCCCCGGGTCCCGACCCGGGTCGCCCGCGCCTGGTCCTGACCCCGCCGTCTTCCGGTGCGGACCCGGTCGAGGCCGTGCCGGACTGTAGGTTGGGACGTCGGAGCGGCAGAGGGAGAGCAGTGGTGGCGCAGGTAGCGGTGGCGGTCTTCGGGGCCCGGGGTCGGATGGGCGCCGAGGTCTGCCGGGCGGTCGAGGCGGCCGACGGGCTGACCCTGGTGGCGGCGCTGGACGCGGGCGAGGACCGCGGCCCGGCCGAGGCCGCCGACGTGGTCGTCGACTTCACCCACCCCGACGCCGTGATGGACAACCTGTCCTGGTGCATCGCCCACGGCATCCACGCCGTCGTCGGCACGACCGGGTTCACCCCGGAACGGCTCGACCGGCTGCGGGGCGAGCTCGCCGACCAGCCGACGGTCGGGGTCCTGGTCGCGGCCAACTTCTCCATCGGGGCCGTCCTGATGATGCACTTCGCCGAGCAGGCGGCCGCCTTCTACGAGTCGGTCGAGATCATCGAGCTGCACCACCCCGACAAGGCCGACGCACCCTCGGGGACCGCCACCACGACCGCGCACCGGATCGCGGCCGCCCGGGCCGCCGCCCAGCTGCCGCCGACGCCGGACGCCACCGTCCAGGAGCTGCCCGGGGCGCGTGGGGCCGACGTGGACGGCATCCGGGTGCACGGCGTACGGCTACGCGGTCTGGTCGCCCATCAGGAGGTCCTGTTCGGGGCCGAGGGGGAGACCCTGACCCTGCGCCACGACTCGCTGGACCGCGTCTCCTTCATGCCCGGGGTCATCGCCGGCGTCCGGGCCGTGGGGTCGCGGCCGGGACTGACCCTCGGCATCGAGTCCGTCCTCGGGATCTCCTGACGTGCCCGCCCGCTCGCCCGACCAGCACGGGGCCGCCGGGCTCCGCGGCCTGGTGGTTCTGCTCGTCGTGGCCGCGGTGCTGGTCGGGGGCTTCCTCGTCGGGGACCGCTGGGCGGTGGGCCGGGTGCAGAGCCGGGTGGCCGACCAGCTGCAGGGCCAGCTCGGCACCCCCGACCCGCCGCAGGTGACCATCGCCGGGCGGCCGTTCCTGACCCAGGTCGTGGGTCGCTCGATCGGGTCGGTGCACGTGGTCGCCGACGGGGTCGGCACCACCAACCGGGCCCGGCTGGTGCTGTCCCACGCCGACTTCGTGCTGCACGACATCAGCACCCGGGACTGGTGGCAGACGATGACCGTACGCCGACTGGACGGCACCGCGCTGGTGGCCTACGACCAGCTCAACCGGGTCGCCTCGGTGCCGCTGGCCTACGCCGGCCCCGGGCGGGTCCGGACCGACATCGAGACCGGGGTCCTCGGGGTCCAGGTCAAGACGCGGGTGACCGGCGCCCTGGGCCTGAACGTGGCCGACCAGACCGTGGCCCTCACCGACCCCCAGCTCGCCGTCAACGGCGTGGCCATCCCCGACGCGGTGGCCACGGCGCTGCTGGCCACGGTCGTGAAGCCCATCCCGCTCACCGGGCTGCCGGTCGGCATGCGCATCACCGCCGCGGAGGTCGCCGAGGACGGGGTGCACGCCACCGTGCTGGGAGAGGATCTCCCGCTCGAGCGGTGACCGGGAGCGGGGCCAACGGCGCCGCTCAGGCGGCGGGGTCGTCGCCGAGGTCGGTGTGCAGGCGGACCTGCTTGAGCCGTACGCCCTCCTCGCTGGTCCCGATCTCGCGGAACGCGCCGTCGGCGGCCCAGCCGGCCGCGCCGACGAAGGTCCGCAGGTCGTCGTCGGCGGCCAGCACCCACCACAGGCCGCGGCCGAAGCCGTCGGCCCGCAGGGTGTCCACGCAGGCGTTCAGCAGCCGGGACCCGTGGCCCCGGCGGCGGGCCACGGGGTCGATGACGAGCTGGTCGACCTCGCCGTCGGTGCCGGGGTCGGCGTCCGGGTCACCGGCCGGCAAGGTGATGGCGTAGCCGACCACCCGGTGCTGCTCCACCGCGACCAGGACCCGCAGCCGGGCGTCGGAGGGGCGGGAGATGGTGTCCGACCAGCTGCGCGCCATGTCCTCCAGGCTCACGGCCAGCAGCTCGCGTACGGTGCCGGCCGGGAAGGTCTCCGCCCAGGAACGGCGTTGCAGCTCGGCGATGGCGGGGGCCTCGGTCGGCCAGGCCAGGCGGACCGAGTCAGCGACGGAGGCGTCGGCGGGAGAGCTCACGTCCGCGATGGTAGCCGCCCCGACCGACTGTGACGACCGTCACAGCGCGCGTCCGTAACGTTCGCTGACCGGCGGACGATCTAGTGGGTGAGTCGCGCACGTTACCTGAACCCCCGAGCAGGCAATGTGCGCGACTTTCTGCGTCCCCGGACCCGGTTTCCTCCACCCCCCGCCGACGTGTCGGGGCGAACCCTGAGCGGTGTGTAGCCTTGCCTGTTGTGGTAACCAACAAACTGAAGACCCCGCCCCCACTGGCCAAGGGGGCCCTGCGCATCATCCCGCTCGGCGGACTTGGCGACATCGGGCGCAACATGACCGTGCTGGAGATCGACGGGAAGCTGCTGCTGATCGACTGCGGCGTGCTGTTCCCCGAGGAGAACCACCCCGGCGTCGACCTCATCCTGCCCGGCTTCGAGGTCATCGCCGACCGGCTGGACGACGTGGTGGGCCTGGTGCTGACGCACGGTCACGAGGACCACATCGGCGCCGTCCCCTACCTGCTGCGCCAGCGCCAGGACATCAAGCTGATCGGGTCCAAGCTCACCCTGGCCCTGGTGTCGGAGAAGTTCCGGGAGCACCGCATCCGCAACGTGGACAAGCGTGTGGTCGACGACGGGGAGCGGATCACGGTCGGCCCCTTCGACCTGGAGTTCGTGGCGGTCAACCACTCGATCCCGGACGCGCTCGCCGTCGCGGTCCGCACCGCGGCCGGCACCGTCCTGCACACCGGCGACTTCAAGATGGACCAGCTGCCCCTGGACGGCCGGATCACCGACCTGCGGGCCTTCGCCCGCCTCGGCGAGGAGGGGGTCGACCTCTTCATGGTCGACTCGACCAACGCCGAGGTGCCCGGGTTCACCACCCCCGAGCGGGACATCGCCGCCGCCCTGGACCGGGTGTTCAGCCAGAGCCGGCAGCGGGTCATCGTGGCCTGCTTCGCCTCGCATGTGCACCGGGTCCAGCAGGTGCTGGACTCCGCGGTCCGGCACGGCCGCAAGGTCGTCTACGTCGGCCGCTCGATGCTGCGCAACATGGGCGTCGCCCGCGACCTCGGTTACCTCAAGGTCCCGGCCAACACGCTGATCGAGCTGCGCGACATCGAGAAGTACAAGCCGCAGGACGTGGTCATCATCTCCACCGGCTCCCAGGGCGAGCCGCTGTCGGCCCTCTCCCGGATGGCCAACCGTGAGCACCCGGTGATCGAGCTCGTCGCCGGTGACACCGTGGTGCTGGCCAGCTCGCTGATCCCCGGTAACGAGAACTCGGTCTACCGGGTCATCAACGGGCTCAGCCGGCTCGGGGCCAAGGTCGTGCACAAGGGCAATGCGCTGGTGCACGTGTCCGGTCACGCCAGTGCGGGTGAGCTGCTCTACTGCTACAACATCGTCCGCCCCCGCAACGTGATGCCGGTGCACGGTGAGTCCCGGCACCTGATCGCCAACGCCGACCTGGCCGTGGCCACCGGGGTCCCGCGGGAGCGCACCATCATAGCCGATGACGGCTCCGTGGTCGACCTGCAGGGCGGTCGCGCCAGCATCGTGGGCAAGCTCGACGCGGGCTACATCTTCGTCGACGGGATGACGGTCGGCGACATCTCCGAGACGTCGCTGACCGACCGGCGCAACCTCGGCGAGGAGGGCTTCATCTCCGTCGTGACGGTGGTGAACCTGAACACGTCGAAGATCATCAGCGGTCCCGACATCCACGCCCGCGGGTTCGTGGAGGACGACTCCATCTTCGACTCGGTCCGGCCCCTGATCGTCACGGTGCTGGAGGAGGCGCTGGCCGAGGGGGTCACCGACACCTACCGGCTGCAGCAGGTCGTCCGGCGTCGGATGGGCAAGTGGGTCAACGACGCCCACCGCCGCCGCCCGATGATCGTGCCGGTGGTCATCCAGGCCTGACCGACCACCCACCGCTCGACCGGACCCCGGTGCCGTCACGGCGTCGGGGTCTGAGCGTCCATGGCCCCTGACCACCAGTACGCCTAGAGGTAGAAGCCGGTGCCGCTCGCCGCCGGGTCCACCGGGCCCGGTGCCGGGCGATCGGCCAGGGCCGACCGGAACAGGCACACC
>JAOPXW010000158.1 GCA_025964935.1 Friedmanniella sp.
CGAGGCCGCCCGCCGGGCCGCCGCCGACGGCATCGCCAGGCTCCGCCGCGAGCTCCGACCCCAGCCAGGAGAGATTCGATGACCGACCTCCAGACCGCCGAGCGACTGCTGCCCGCCGGCCCCCCGCCGGACCTGACCGCCCTGCACGCCCGGCTGGTGGCCGGCGCCGAGTCCGCGGGCCTGCTCGACGTCGCGTACGCCACCGTTGACACCCCGCTCGGGTTGCTGCTGCTGGCCGCGACCCCGCGCGGGCTGGTCCGGGTGGCGTACGAGGTGGAGGGGACCGACGCCGTGCTCGAGCGGCTGGCGGAACGGCTCAGCCCGCGGATCCTCTACGCCCCGGCCCGGCTCGCGGCCGCGGCCGCCCAGCTGCAGGACTACCTCGCCGGCCGGCGCCGGACGTTCGACCTGCCGCTGGACCACGCGCTGTCGAGCGGGTTCTACGCCGCGGTCCGGCTGGCGCTGCCGGGCATCGGCTACGGCCAGACCCGGACCTACGCCGAGGTGGCCCGCGGGGTCGGCCGACCCACCGCCGTCCGCGCGGTCGGCTCGGCGTGCGCCCGCAACCCGCTGCCCGTGGTCGTGCCCTGCCACCGGGTGCTGCGCAGCGACGGCGGGCTGGGCGGCTACATCGGCGGGGTCGAGGCCAAGCGCACCCTGCTGGCCCTGGAGGCCGCGGCCTGACCGGTGGCCCGACCGGTGGAGGGAATACCGCCCCCGCGGGTCGGGGTTGACCCCAGGTGAGCATCTCCCGTCTGTCGGTCCTCGACCTCGTCCCCGTACGCCAGCAGCAGAGCACCCGGCAGGCCCTGGCCGCCAGCGTGGCGCTGGCCCGGGTGGCCGAGGCCAACGGTGTCCACCGCTACTGGGTCGCCGAGCACCACAACATGCCCGCCGTGGCCTCGACCAACCCCCCGGTGATCATCGGGCTGCTGGCGGCGGCCACCCAGCGGATGCGGATCGGCTCCGGCGGGATGATGCTGCCCAACCACGCGCCGCTGGTCGTGGCCGAGCAGTTCGCGCTGCTCGAGGCGGCCTACCCGGGTCGGATCGACCTCGGCATCGGGCGGGCGCCGGGCAGTGACCCGGTGACGAGCTGGGCCCTGCGGCACGGCGGCCCGAGCACCGGCGACGCCGACCGCTTCGAGGAGCACGTCAGCAACCTGATCGCCATGATGGCGCCCGAGGGGGTGGGCCTCCAGGTCCAGGGCCGGTCGTACGGCCTCAAGGCCACCCCGCTCGCCGGCGGGGTCCCGACCGCCTGGCTGCTGGGCTCCTCGGACTACTCCGCCCGGCTCGCCGCGCAGCTGGGGCTGCCGTACGTGTTCGCCCACCACTTCTCCGGCGAGGGCACCGAGGCCGCGCTGCACCTCTACCGCAGCACCTTCCAGCCCTCGGCGGCCACCCCGGTGCCGCAGACGTTCCTGACCGCGAACGTGGTCGTCGCGGAGACCGAGGAGGAGGCCGAGCGGCTCGTCCGGCCCCAGCTGCTGGCCATGATCTCGCTCCGGACCGGCGGGGCGCTGCTGCCCCAGCTCAGCGTGGAGGAGGCCGAGCGGACCCCGATCGCGGGCGCCCACACGGCCCTGGCCGAGCAGATGCGCTCCCGCTGGGTGGTCGGCACCCCGGTGCAGGCCGCGGCCCAGCTCGCGGAGCTGGCCGCGACGTACGGGGTGGAGGAGATCATGGTCAACCCCGTCGCGGCGGCGTACGAGACGGACGCCCTGGACCGGTCCGCGAACCGCGAGACCACCCTGGAGCTGCTCGCCGCGGAGCTCTTCGCGCCCGTCGGCTGAGTCGCACCCCCAGACTCGAACGCCAGTGACGTCGGGCCGACCGCGGTTCGTGAGCGGACGGTCCAGCCCTCACCGGTGTTCGTTCGTCAGGCTGGCGAGCTCCAGGTCCACGACGACGGGTGCGTGGTCCGACGGCAGCTTGCCCTTCCGCGCCTCCCGGTCGACGTAGGCGTCGGTGACCCGGACCCCCGCGCTGAGCACGTAGTCGATCCTCATCCCCAGGTCCTGGTGGAAGCGCCCGGCCCGGTAGTCCCAGTAGGTGTACGGGTGGTCGTTCTTGCCCGGCCGGGCCACCACGTCGGTCAGGCCCCACGCGACCAGGCTCTCCAGGGCGTCCCGCTCGGGCGGGGTCACGTGGGTCGAGCCCGCGAACGCGGCGATGTCCCAGACGTCGGCATCGGTCCGGGCGATGTTGAAGTCGCCCATCATCACCTGCGGCGCGGCTGGGTCGAGGTCCTCCAGGCTGGCCCGCAGCGTGGCCAGCCACTCCAGCTTGTACGGGTACTGCGGGTCCTCGATCGACCGCCCGTTGGGCACGTAGACGCTGGTCACCCGCAGCCCGCCGCAGTCGGCCACGGCGTAGCGCGGCTCGGTCAGGCCCGGCAGCGCCGTGGCCACGGGGGTCAGGCCGACCCGGGAGACCACGGCCACCCCGTTCCAGCGGCCGTCGCCGACGTGCAGGCTCTGGTAGCCGCGCTCGGCCAGGGCCTCGAACGGGAACCCCGCGTCCGCGCACTTGGTCTCCTGCAGGGCGGCCACGTCGGGCTGTCGGGTGTCCAGCCAGTCCAGCAGCCGGGGCAGCCGGGCACCGACCGAGTTCACGTTCCAGGTGGCGATCCTCACCCACCCATCCTGGCAGCCGGTCCGTCCGACCCGCGGCGGCCCGATCCTCAGGCCGGAGTGGCCGCCCGGCTCGGGGTCCGGTCCGGGCCCGACGGCTCGACCGGTCGGTCCGCCCAGGCGCCGAGCCGGTGCATCGGGTCGCGGGTGGCGGGGTAGAGCTCGCGCCAGATGGGGTAGAGCTCCGCGTACGCCGCCTGCCGGCCCGGGTCGGGCTGCACCTCACGGTCGATCACGGTCCAGTCGGTGTCGGCCGGGACCAGTCCGGTGCCGACGGCGGCGAGCAGCGCGCCGCCGTACGAGGCCCCGATGGTCTGCCGGGGGATGAGCTGGGTGCGGCCGGTGATGTCGCTGACGATCGCGGTCCACAGCGGCGAGTGCACCCCGCCACCCACCGCGACCGCCCGGGTGACCGGCCGCGCGGACTCGTCGAAGAGGTCGAGGATGTGGCGCAGGCTGAAGGCGATGCCCTCGTACGCCGCCCGGAACAGGTGACCGCGGCCGTGCCGCAGGGTCAGCCCGGCGATCACCCCGCGGGCGTCGGGGTCGAAGACCGGGGTCCGCTCCCCGGCCAGATAGGGCAGCACCAGCAGACCGTCCGAGCCGACCGGGACCCTCGCCGCCTCGGCCAGCATGGTCGCGTGGTCGACTTCGCCGGTGATGCTGCGCAACCAGCTGGTCATGCTGCCGCCGGTCGCGGTGCCACCGGCGAGCAGGTGGGTCCCCGGCTCGACCCCGGCGGTGGTCCACAGGCTCGGGTGGGCGTAGTAGTCGGCCAGCACCTGGATCAGGAACATGGTCGAGCCGTACATGATCATCAGGTCGCCCGGGTCCCGCACCCCCACGCTGTACGCCTCGGCGAACGCGTCGATCGTCCCGGCCACCACCGGCGTGCCGACCGCGAGCCCGGTCTCGGCCGCGGCCCGGGCGTGCACCGTCCCCATCACCTCGCTGGGCCAGGCGAGCCGCGGCAGCCGGATCGGGTCGCAGATCTGCATCGCCCAGTCGTGGTGCCAGCCGAAGCTCGGCACCCGGTAGAGGGGGTCGCACTGACTCGCGGTGTGGTGGTCCATCACGTACTCGCCGGTCAGCTTGGCCCCGACGAAGGAGTGGCTGCCGTACCAGCCGCGGGCCTCGCGCCACACGTCCGGCTCCCGCTGGCGCACCCACTCCAACTTGGGGCCGAGCGCCTGGGAGGTGAGGAACTTCCCCCCGTTGGCCAGGATCTCCTCGTGCCCGTAGCGACGGTTGAGCTCCTCGATCTGGAGCCCGGCCCGGGTGTCGATGCCGTACAGGATCGCGGGGCGCAGCGGTCGCAGCGCGTCGTCGCACAGGACCAGGCTGGGGCCGACCCCGCTGACCGCGACACCTGTGACCGGTCCGGTCGCCTGGCCGGTCAGCTCGCGGGAGACCTCGCAGACCTCGCGCCACCAGACGCCCTCGGCGTCCACCTCGGCCCAGCCCGGCCGGGGGAGGGAGATCTCGTGGGCCCGCTGGGCCTTGGCCACGACGACGCCGTCGGGGGTGACCAGGACGCCCTTGGTGCTTGAGGTGCCCATGTCGATCCCGAGCAGCAGTTCCACGACCGTCACCCTATGCCGGGTCAGGTCCCGTTCCCGGGCGTACGGACGACCTGGTCAGGCGGGGACGCGTAGCAGCAGGGCGTCACCCTGACCGCCGCCGCCGCAGAGGCCCGCCGCCCCGAGCCCGCCGCCGCGGCGCTGCAGCTCCAGGGCGAGGTGCAGCACGATCCGGGCCCCGGACATCCCGACCGGGTGCCCCATCGAGATGGCGCCACCGTTGACGTTGACCACGTCCTCGGGCAGCCCGAGGTCGGCGATCGACTGCAGGGCGACGGCCGCGAACGCCTCGTTGATCTCGTACAGGTCGACGTCGGTGGTGCGGAGGCCCGCCCGTGCGAGGGCCCGCAGGATCGCGTTGGCGGGCTGGTGGGCCAGGGACGGGTCGGGGCCGGCCACCACGCCGTGCGCCCCGATCTCGGCCAGCACCCCGACGCCCAGCTGCTCGGCCCGGGCCCGGCTCATCACCACCACGGCGGCCGCGCCGTCGGAGACCTGGGAGGCGGACCCGGCGGTGATCGTGCCGTCGGGGGTGAAGGCGGGTCGCAGCAGGGCCAGCGTCTCGGCCGTGGTGTCGGCCCGGACGCCCTCGTCGGTGCTGACCAGGAGCGGGTCACCCCGCCGCTGCGGCACCCTCACGGGCACGATCTCGTCGTCGAACCAGCCCTGGCCGGCGGCGTGCACGGCTCGCCGGTGGGACTGGGCGGCGTAGCGGTCCTGTTCCTCGCGGCTGATCCCGAGCCGGTCGGTGTCGCGGTCGGTCGCCTCCCCCATCCCCATCAGCTCGAAGCCGCAGAAGAGCGCATCGTGCACGGCGGCGTCCAGCACCTGACCGGCCCCGAAGCGGTAGCCCTGGCGGGCCCCCGGCAGCAGGTAGGGCGCCTGGGTCATCGACTCCATGCCGCCGGCCACCACCACGTCGAACTCGCCGTAGCCGATCAGCTGGTCGGCCAGGGCGATCGCGTCCAGCCCGGAGAGGCACACCTTGTTGATGGTCAGGGCGGGCACGCTCATCGGGATCCCGCCCCGGACGGCGGCCTGCCGGGCCGTGATCTGGCCGGCCCCGGCCTGGATGACCTGCCCCATGACCACGTAGTCGACGTCGCGCCCGGCGATGCCGGCCCGGGCCAGGGCCGCCGCGATGGCGAAGCCGCCGAGGTCGACGGCGGGGAAGGACCCCAGGGCACCCGACAGCTTGCCGATCGGGGTCCGGGCCCCGGCGACGATGACCGATCCAGGCATGACTCTCCTTCGGGTCGAGAACCCCAGGCTAGGTCACCGCGGCCGCGCCCCGGCGGCGAGTCCTTGACGGGCCGGGGCCTCGAACCTAGGGTGTGAGAGCGCTCTCACCCTCCAACGAAGGAGACTTCATGTCCGTCGATCGTCCCGTTGCCCTCAGTCGCCGCACGATGTTGGGAGCCGGTGCCGCCCTCGGGGTCGCCGCCCCCCTGGCCGGGTTGGGCGCCCTCCCGGCCGCGGCGACCGACCAGGGCCACGACGGAGGCCGGTACCACGCCTCGGTGAAGGCCGCGGTGGGGTTCCTGCAGCAGGTGACCGACGCGTACGGCAAGACCGGGGCCCGGATCGTGCAGAGCTTCGACGACACCCGCATCTCCGACATCGGGTTCATCTACGACAACGCCCTGACCTCGATCGCCCTGTTGTCGGCCGGTGACCTCAAGCGGGCCCGCCAGATCGCGGACGGGCTGCTCTACGCGCAGAACCACGACGAGACCTTCACCGACGGTCGGCTGCGGCAGGCCTACCACGCCGACACGTTCGTGAACGGCAACGGAACCGCCCACTTCGGCTGGGAGTACGGCCTGACCGGGACCGCAGTCGGCGACATGTCCTGGAGCGGCCTGGCCCTGGCCCAGCTGGCCCGGGCGACCGGCAAGCGCAGCTACCTCGACGGCGCCGTACGGATCGGCACCTGGATCTTCGACCACACCTACTCGACCACCGGTCTGGGCGGCTACACCTTCGGCGAGACCGGCGGACTCGAGGACCACAAGTCCACCGAGCACAACATCGACGTGTACGGCTTCTTCCGCCTGCTGGCCATCCTGACCCGGGACGCCGCGTGGACCCGCCGCGCCCAGCACGCCTGGGAGTTCATCACCCGGGTGTGGAACTCCGACGACGGCTTCTTCTGGACCGGCTCCGACGACGGCACGGCCATCAACAAGAACCCCGTCCAGCTGCCGCTCGACGTGCAGACCTGGTACTGGCTGTCGGTCGGCAAGCCCCGCTACGGCGAGGCGCTGGACTGGGCCAAGACCAACCTGGCCACCACCGACACCCCGCTCCGCACCAACTCGGCGCTGACCGGGACCTACTCGGTGTCGGGCGTCGGGTTCGGCAGCGGGACGTTCCGGACCGACGTCACCACCACCGTCGGCGGGCACGACTACACCCCGAAGCCCGACGACGGCGCGGTCTGGTTCGAGGGCACCGGTCAGCTGGCGCTGGCCCTGGCCTCCCGCCGTGAGGACGGCGACCGGAGTGACGCGGCCGCGCTGCTGGCCCAGATCCGGTCCGCTCAGAGCAACCTGGGGAAGGGCCAGAAGTTCAACGGCAAGACCACCACCGGCGGTGTGGTCGCCTCCTCCTCGCCGCTGGACACCGGCTTCGGGTTCGACTACTCGCCGAACCTGCACATCGGGGCCACCTCCTGGTATGTCTTCGCCGCCACCGGGTTCAACCCCTACCGCTTCAACTGAGGTCCCCCCCTGCCCCGACGCCGCCGACCCGACGAAGGTCAGCGGCGTCGGGGACCTTGGGCGGTGTCCTGAGCGACCCGGCCCTGCTGCACTGGGGTGAGGAGCCGCACCGCGCGGTCTCCGAGAGGGGACTGGCATGGCCCTGCGCACCGCCGTCGTGGGTACGGCTGCCCTCAGCCTCCGGCGCCGACGGCTCCGGCAGGTCTTCGTGGTCGGTGAGAGCGTGGTCGCGCTCGGGGGCCTGCTGGGCACCGCCCAGCTGCTGACCGGGACGGCCACGCCGCCGGTCTCGGTGCTGGCCCCGCTCGGGCTCTCGAGCTGGGTGCTGCCCGGGGTCTGGCTGTTCGCCACCGTCGTCGTGCCGTCCGGCGCCGCGGCCTACCTGGCCTGGCGGCGCTCGCCCCTGGCCCCGCTGGCCGTGCTGCTGGCCAGCGCCACCCTGGCGGTGGAGCTGCTCGTCCAGATCCCGTTCCTGGGTCCGAGCGCCCTGCAGGCCGTCTTCGGCGCGATCGCGGTCGTGATGGCGGTCCTGGCCCTGCGGGCCCGCGGCTCCGGCTGGCGGACGCGGCGGCGGCTCAGCGGACCTTGACCCGGACCTGGTGGTAGCCGGTGGAGCCGTCGGGGGCCGGGGCGGCCTGGGCGGCGATCTGCAGCTGGCCCTTCGCGTCGGTGGCCCGGACGCTGAGGGTGTGGTCGCCGGCGCCGGCGGCCCAGACGTAGCGCCACTGGCGCCAGGTGTCCGGGCCGGTGGTGTCGGCCAGCTGCGCCGTCTCCCAGCTCCCGCCGTCGATCTGCACCTCGACCTTGCTGATCCCGGTGTGCTGGGCCCAGGCCACCCCGGCCACCGCGACCTGACCGGCATCGACGCTTGCTTTGCGGGGGACGTCGATCCGGGAGGCAAGCTTGACCGGGCCCAGGGCCGACCAGCCCAGCGGGGTCCAGTAGCCCTGGTCGGCGGCGAAGGTGGTGACCTTGAGGTGGGTCACCCACTTGGTGGCCGAGACGTAGCCGTACAGGCCGGGCACGACCATCCGGACCGGGAACCCGTGCTCCACCGGCAGCGGCTCGCCGTTCATCCCCACGGCGAGCAGGGCCTCCCGCTGGGGGTCGGTCAGGGCACTCAGCGGGGTGCCGGCGGTGAAGCCGTCGTCGCTGGTGGAGAGCACCATGTCCGCCCCCGCCTGCGGCCCGGCCTGGGCGAGCAGCTCGCGGATCGGATAGCCCAGCCACCGGGCGTTGCCGATCAGGTCCCCACCCACCTCGTTGGAGACGCAGGTCAGGGTGGCCAGGTGCTCGGTCAGCGGCTTGGCCGTCAGGTCGGCGTACGAGATGGTCAGCGGCCGGTCCACCAGGCCGGTGATGGACAGCGTCCAGTCGGCCGGGTCGATCACGGGCACCTGGAGGGCGGTGTCGATCCGGTAGAAGTCAGCGTTGGGGGTCACGTACGGCGAGAGCCCGGCCACGCCGAGTTCGGCCCCGGCGGGGACGGGGGCGGCCGGGGTGGCCGCCGCCGGGAGCATCGGGAAGCCGAGCTTTTCGCGCGAGTCGTAATAGGCCTGGGCCACCAGGCGCGACAGCGTGCGCACCCGGCCGATGTAGGCGGCGCGCTCGGT
>JAOPXW010000201.1 GCA_025964935.1 Friedmanniella sp.
TCGGCCACCAGCCCCCCGGCCGGGGGGCTCGGCCCGACGCGGCCGGGCGACGGCGGGACCGCCGACGCGCAGCTGGTGGCCGAGGGCACCCTGGAGCTCCGGGAGTCGGACTACGTCGACCTGGCCACCGGCACGATGTCGTCGTCGCGGGACGCGGGCTCGGACTTCTTCCTGATCGGCGGCGACGGCTTCTTCCTGGACGCCGCGGTGGGGGAGACCCTGGCCCTGGCCCACGGGGCGGGCGACCGGGCGGACTGTGCCGAGACCCTGCCCCGGCGTACGGACGCCTCGGTCAGCCTGCGCGGGGTGCGCCCCGGCGCGGTGGTGTGCCTGCTGACCAGCGATCTCGAGATCGCCGTCCTCAGCCTGGAGAAGCTGCCGAGCGTCGGCTCTCCGGTCCTGCGTTTCGGCTACCGACTGTGGCACTGACCGGCGGCGGTGCGCGACGCGGTGTCGGCTCGCTCACACCGGACGTCACGAGCTCGTGAACATGCGGCGCGCCGTGTGATCGGCGGCCCGACTCGGCCGTAGCGTCGTTGCTGCGGGCCGTGGGGAAGCGGTCCGCCCGGGAGGCGATGCATGCACCGTCGAGCGACGGGCAGTAACTCCGGACCGTACGCGGCCCGGGGGCCGAGCCGGCCAACCACGTGAAGCGTGGGGCCGGGCGTGGATCGCGTGCGGCCCCCAAGAAGGGCAGACCCGTGTCTACTTCGTCCCCCCGCCTGACCTACGTCATCGACACCTCCGTGCTGCTGAGCGACCCCCACGCTCTGCGCCGGTTCGCCGAGCACGACGTCGTCCTGCCGATCGTCGTCATCACCGAGCTGGAGGCCAAACGCGACCACAACGAGCTGGGGTACTTCGCTCGTACGGCGCTGCGGCATCTCGACGACCTCCGCATCGCGCACGGTCGGCTCGACGCGCCGGTGCCGGTCAACGACCAGGGCGGCACGGTTCACGTGGAGCTCAACCACACCGACGCCTCGGCCCTGCCGGAGGGCTTCCGGCTCAACGACAACGACTCGCGCATCCTGGCGGTCGCGCTCAACTTCGCCGCCGAGGGCAACCAGGTCACCCTGGTCTCCAAGGACCTGCCGATGCGGGTCAAGGCCTCGGCCGTCGGGCTGCGGGCCGAGGAGTACCGCGCCGAGCTCGCCGTGGAGACCGAGTGGACCGGCATGACCGAGGTCGAGATCAGCTCCGGCCAGCTCGACCAGCTCTACGACCAGGGGGTGCTGGACCTGCAGGAGGCCCGGGACCTGCCCTGTCACACGGGCGTGGTGCTGCTCAGCGGCAGCGGGTCGGCGCTGGGTCGGGTGACCCCGCACAAGGAGCTGAAGCTGGTGAAGGCCGAGCGGGACGCGTTCGGCCTACACGGCCGCTCGGCGGAGCAGCGGGTCGCCCTCGACCTGCTACTCGACCCGTCCATCGGGATCGTCTCGCTCGGCGGCCGCGCCGGGACCGGCAAGTCCGCGCTCGCCCTCTGCGCCGGTCTGGAGGCGGTGCTGGAGCGCCGTCAGCACTCCAAGGTGGTCGTCTTCCGCCCTCTGTACGCCGTGGGCGGCCAGGACCTCGGCTACCTGCCCGGCAGCGAGGGCGAGAAGATGGCGCCCTGGGCCCAGGCCGTCTTCGACACCCTGGGGGCGGTCACCTCCAAGGTCGTGATCGAGGAGATCCTGGAGCGCGGGCTGCTCGAGGTGCTCCCCTTGACCCACATCCGGGGCCGCTCGCTGCACGACGCCTTCGTGATCGTGGACGAGGCCCAGTCGCTGGAGCGCAACGTGTTGCTGACCGTGCTGAGCCGGATCGGTCAGGACTCCCGGGTGGTGCTGACCCACGACGTGGCCCAGCGCGACAACCTCCGCGTCGGCCGGCACGACGGAGTGGTGGCGGTGGTGGAGAAGCTGAAGGGCCACCCGCTGTTCGCCCACGTCACCCTGCACCGCTCCGAGCGGTCCCCGATCGCCGCCCTGGTGACCGAGATGCTGGAGGACATCGCCATCTGAGGCCCGGCGCTTAGCAACTCCACTCGGCGGGGGCACGACGACCCGCCGAGTGGAGTTGGTCACAATTCGCTCAAGATTCCTGTGTCTGCGCTCAAGACTGGCCCAGGATCGTCACAATGATTTCGGTTTGATAACGACGCTGTGGCATCGTGAAGCCGTGCGCCGACTTGTCTCTCATGCCATCGCCGGGGTTGCGTGTACCGCTTTCGCGGTCACCGCCGCCGTGGCCGGGCTCAGCAGCCCCGCCGCCGACCAGCTGGCGGCCGCCGGCCCGGTGACATCGGTCGCCGTGCCGTCGGAGGTCTCCTCCTCGGTGGCCAGCGCCGTCGCCGCCGCGCGAGACGACCAGGCCGAGACGCTCACCCGCAGCGCCAACCGGGCCGCCCTCATCGCGGCCGCCGCCCGCACCGCCGCGCAGCGCGCCGCCGCCCTGGACAAGGCGAGCCGCTCGATCACCCAGCAGCAGGAGAAGCTCCGGACGGCCGAGGCCGCCCGCAAGGCCCGGGTCGTGGCCCAGGCCAAGGCGGCCGCGCAGGCGAAGGCCGCTGCGGCCAAGGCCCGCGCCGCCAGGGCCGCCGCCGAGGCGAAGGCCAAGAAGGCCGCCGCGGCCAAGGCGAAGGCCAAGCGGGGCTACACCGCCGGGGGCGGCGACCCCAAGGCGATGGCCCGTCAGATCCTGCAGAACAAGTACGGCTACGGGGCTGACCAGTTCAGCTGCTTCAACAACATCATCATGCGCGAGAGCATGTGGGACATCCACGCGACCAACGCGGCCTCTGGGGCGTACGGGATCCCGCAGGCCCTCCCGGGCTCCAAGATGGCCACGGTCGCCAGCGACTGGCGGACCAATCCGGCGACCCAGATCATCTGGGGCGTGGAGTACATGAAGGGCCGCTACGGCAGCCCGTGCGGTGCCTGGGGCTTCAAGAGCTCCCACGGCTGGTACTGACCCCGGAAGAGCGACGTCAGAGCGCCGCTCGCCGCCTGAACGGGGCCTCGCCTTCCACTGCAGGTCTCTCCCCGGGGTGGCCCGGCACCGACCGGGGCCCGCCCCGCCCTCTACAACGTTGTAACCTCACTCCTGTCGACTTGTCAGCCGCAGGGGAGCCGCATGCCCACCATCCACGATGTCGCCCGGCTCGCCGAGGTCTCGATCAAGACGGTCTCCAACGTCCTGAACGACTACCCGCACGTCCGGCCGGCGACGCGGCAGCGGGTCCAGGCCGCCATCGACGCGCTGGACTACCAGCCCAACCTGAGTGCCCGCGGTCTCCGGTCGGGTCGGACCGGCCTGGTCAGCCTGATCGTCCCCGACCTGACCAACGCCTATTTCGCGGAGCTGGCCGACGTCGTGATGCGGGCGGCCGAGGCCCAGGGGCTGTCGGTGATCATCGCCCAGTCCGGGGCCGACCGCGAGCGGGAGCTGAGTCTCATCCGGGGGCCGCGGATGCAGATGGTCGACGGGATCCTGTTCAGCGCCCTGGCCCTGAGTGAGGACGACAACGATCTCCTGGCCGCCATCAAGAAGCCCATGGTGCTGCTGGGGGAGCGCATCCTGCACGGGCCCAAGGACCACGTGACCATGCGCAACGTCGAGGGCTCGCAGGCGGCGACGGCGCACCTGCTCGAGCGGGGGCGGCGCCGGATCGTGGCCCTCGGGGGCGACAGCGCCCAGGGTGTCGGGTCGGCGGCCCTGCGGCTGGAGGGCTACCGACGAGCGCACGCGGCGGCGGGGGTCGAGGTGGACGAGGACCTGGTCGTGGAGGTGGTCGGCTGGTTCCGGAGCACCGGGGCGGCGGCCATGCGGGAGTTCCTGGCCCGCGGGATCCCCTTCGACGGACTGGTGGCCTTCAACGACCTGATCGCTCTGGGCGCCATGCGCGTGCTGCAGGAGGCGGGACTGCAGATCCCGCGGGACGTGGCCGTGATCGGTTTCGACGACATCGACGAGACCCGCTACAGCCTGCCCACCCTCTCGACCATCGACCCGGGCCGGAGCGAGATCGCCGAGGTCGCGCTGCGCTTTCTGGCCGACCAGTTCGACCACCCCGACGCCGCTCGCGCCCCTCGGGACCACCTGACCGCGTTCCGGGTCGTGGAGCGCGAGTCGTCGGCTTCGGCGAGATAGTCCCGCGTTCCCCCTTGACTTCGGATGTGAGCGCAAACATGATGGGGCTACAACGTTTTCCTACAACGTTGTAAAAGTCGGAGGACGCCACCTCCGCGGCCGGTCGACGGAGACCAGCCTGGCTGCCCGTACGGCAGTCCGACGCTCCCCGTAGCCCGGCCCGGACGGGCTCCGCCGACGCCCCCGTACGGACCTGTCGAGCGCACCCGCCGACCGGCCGGACGACTGCTCGACAAAGAAGTCCACGCATCTCGAAGGGAACCTCCGTGAAGAACCCGATCCTCACCGGTCTGTCGGCGGTCGCCGTCACCGTCCTGCTGGCCGCCTGCGCGACCAGCGGCAACAACCCCAGCGGTGGCGGTCAGGCCGCCTCCGAGGAGGCCGGCACCAGCCCGAAGCTCACCAACTGCTCCAACAAGATGATGAACGACGCGCCGCAGGTGTCGGTCTGGGCCTGGTACCCGAACATGGCCAACGTCGCCGACAACTTCAACAAGGCGCACACGGACGTCCAGGTCTGCTGGAACAACGTCGGCCAGGGCCAGGCCGCGTACACCAAGGTGCAGACCGCCATCTCGGCCAAGAAGGGCCTGCCCGACGTGGTGATGCTCGAAGCCGACCACCTGGCCACCTACACGATCCAGGACGCCCTGGTCGACCTCGTCCCCTACGGCGCCAACGACGTGAAGGGCAACTTCGGCGAGGGTGCCTGGAAGGACGTCTCGCAGGGCGACAAGGTCTTCGCCATCCCGGTGGACGGCGGCCCCATGGCCCTCATCTACCGCACCGACGTCTTCAAGAAGTACGGCATCACCACCCCGCCGAAGACCTGGGACGAGTTCGCCGCGGACGCCGCCAAGGTGAAGGCGGCCGGTGGCCCGGTCTTCGGTGACCTGGGTTCCAACACCCCGGCCGTCTTCATGGCGCTGCAGACCCAGAAGGGCGCCGTGCCCTTCGGCTACGACATCGCCAAGCCCCAGGACCTGACGATCAAGCTCAACGACCAGGCCTCGAAAGACGTTCTCAACTTCTGGGGCGACCTGTCCAAGAAGGGCCTGGTGGGCAAGCAGGACCAGTTCACCACTGACTACATCTCCGGTGTGGTGAACGGGAAGTACGCCACCTACACCTCGGCCGCCTGGGCTCCCGGCTACCTGACCGGCGCGGGCGTGGGCAAGGGCTCGTCCAAGGGAGTGTGGGCCGTCGCGCCGCTGCCGCAGTGGGACCCGGCTGCCCCGGTCTCGGTGAACTGGGGCGGGTCGACCTTCGGGGTGACCACCCAGGCCACCGACAAGAAGCTGGCCGCCATCGTGGCCAAGGGACTGTACGCCGACCCGGCCTCCCTCGAGGAGGGCTGGAAGAAGCAGATCATCTTCCCGCTCAACAAGACGGTGACCTCCTCCCCCGAGTTCATCGACAACAAGTCTGAGTTCTACAGCGGTCAGCAGGCCAACAAAGAGGTCTACAACGCGGCCGCCGAGGCGTACAAGGGCATGATCTACGCCCCGATCACGACCTACTACTACGCCCAGCTGCAGGCCGAGCTGGTGAAGATCAACGCGGGCCAGATCGACGGCAGCGAAGCGGCCGACGAGCTGCAGGCCAACATCGTCAAGTACGCGAAGACGCAGGGCTTCAAGGTCACCGAGTAGTTCTCGTCCACCTCGCCGGTCCCGGGGGCCCAGCCCCCGGGACCGGCACCCCCTCCAACGAAGGAGTCTGAGGGATGGCTTCCGCCACCGCCGTCGACGTCCCGGCGCCCCCGGGACCATCCGCCCGCTCTCGTGCGGGCGGCAAGCGCCGCGGCCTGAACGAGCGCAAGCGCGCCCGGACCGGCCTGCTCTTCGTCACCCCGTTCGCCCTGGTCTTCGTGGCGTTCCTGGTCGCCCCGCTGCTCTATGCGTTCTACCTGAGCCTCTACAGCAAGGGCCTGGCCACCGGTGTCGTGTTCGCCGGGCTGCAGAACTACGCCACCGCCTTCACCGACCCGTCCTTCCTCAAGGGCGTCTGGTTCGTGGTGCGGTTCGCCCTGGTGCTGATCCCGCTCCAGATGATCGTCTCGCTGGCGCTGGCCCTCGTGCTGGACGCCTTCACCACCCGGTTCGCCCGGTTCGCCCGGCTGATGATCTTTCTGCCCTACGCCATCCCGGCGGTGATCGGCGCGCTGATGTGGGGCTTCTTGTACAGCCCGACCTTCGGGCCGATGCAGCAGATCGCGAACGTGTTCGGCGCGCAGGCCCCGTTCCTGCTCGACCCGAGCCACGTGTTCGGGGGGCTGATGAACGTGGTGACCTGGCAATGGGCCGGGTACTACATGATCATCATCTTTGCGGCGCTGCGCGGCATCGACTCCTCGATCTACGAGGCGGCCCGGATTGACGGGGCCAATGCCTGGCAGATCGCGTTCCGGGTCAAGGTGCCGATGGTCGCCTCGGCGCTGCTGCTGATCTTGGTCTTCGCCCTGATCGGCACCCTGCAGTTCTTCACCGAGCCACAGGTGCTCCAGCTGGTCTCGAACGGCACGATCACCCCGGACTTCACACCGAACATCTATGCGTTCAGCCAGGCCTTCGCGTACGCCAACTTCAACTACGCCTCGGCGCTCAGCTTCGCCCTCGGCATCGTGGTGTTCATCGCGGTCTACGCCTTCCTCTTCTTCACTCGCAAGCGCGGGAGCATCTTCACATGACCACTACGGCACCCCTCGCCGCCCCGGCCAGTACGACGGCCCCCACGCACCGGCACACCGGCCGCGGCCCGGGCGCCGCGCGCCGGCGGTTGATCTTGCCCTACCTGTTCCTCGGCATCCTCGTCGTCTACTTCCTGGTCCCGATCTGGTGGCTGTTCGTGGCCAGCACCAAGGACGCCCAGGGCCTGTTCGGCGGCAGCCACGGCGCGCTCTGGTTCGACGACAGGTTCGCCCTCGTCGCGAACCTGAAGCAGCTGTTCACCTACAACGACGGCATCTACCTGCGCTGGATCGGCAACTCCCTGCTCTACGCCCTGGCCGGGGGGCTGGGGGCCACCATCCTGGCCGTGCTTGCCGGCTACGGCTTCGCCAAGTTCCGCTTCGGTGGCCGCCGAGTCATGCTGGCGATCCTGCTGGGCTCGGTGATGGTGCCGCTGACCGCACTGGTCATCCCGACCTTCATCCTGTTCTCCAACCTCAACCTGACCGACACGATCTGGGCGGTGATCCTGCCCTCGCTGCTGAACCCGTTCGGGGTGTACCTGATGCAGGTCTACACCGCGGACGCCGTGCCGGACGAGCTGCTCGACGCGGCTCGGGTGGACGGCGCAGGCGAGGTCAAGACGTTCCTCCGGGTGGCATTCCCGCTGCTCCGACCGGCCGTGGTGACGGTGCTGCTGCTGTCGGTCGTCGGCACCTGGAACAACTACTTCTTGCCGCTGGCCATGCTGGCCAACACCAAGCTGTTCCCGATCACGGTCGGGCTCGGTCTGTGGCAGGGCCAGGCGTCGGCGAACAACGGCGGTGGGACCTCCTTGTGGGGTCTGATCATCGTCGGTTCGCTGGTCTCGGTGATCCCGCAGGTGATCGCGTTCCTTTCGCTGCAGAAGTACTGGCAGGGCGGCCTCTCGCTGGGCGCCCTGAAGTGACGCGCTGACCCTTTCTCCCTCTCGACCTCTAAGGTCTGAAGAGCTATGCCCTCCGCCCAGCTCTCCCTCGTCCCACACTTCCAGGTCGGCGCCGTCAACCGACGCCTCTTCGGCTCCTTCGTGGAGCACCTCGGCCGCTGCGTCTACGACGGCATCTACGTGCCCGGACACCCCAGCGCCGACGAGGAGGGCTTTCGGACCGACGTGATCGAGCTCGTCCGTGAGCTCGGGGTCTCCGCCATCCGCTACCCCGGCGGCAACTTCGTCT
>JAOPXW010000218.1 GCA_025964935.1 Friedmanniella sp.
TTGCCGAAGCCGCCGCGGGGGCCGGCGTCCCGCTGCTGGCCGAGCCGTCCAGCAACGCCCGGCGCGGTGCCGCGGCCCTGGCCACCGGTGGGCTGCTGCTGCACACCGACCTGGGACGCCGGGTCGAGCGGGTGGTCCTGGTCGGCCACCCCACCCTGACCCGGCCGGTGACCGCGCTGCTGTCCCGCCCCGACGTGGAGCTGGTGGTCGTCTCGCCGTACGCCGACTGGCCCGACCCGGGACGGACCGCGAGCCGGGTGGTCGACGACGTCACCCTGCCCCCGAGTGCGGATTGGGCCTGGCTGGCGGCCTGGCGGGAGGCGGACGGGCGGCTCGGGGCGGCGCTCGCGGCGCTGCTCGACCGGCCGGGTGCCCTGACCGGGCCGGTCGTGGCCCGTACGGTGTGGGCCGCGCTGGGGGCCGACGACACCCTGGTGCTGGGCGCCTCCAACCCGGTCCGGGACGTCGACCTGGCCCCGCTGACCGAGGACCCGCCGACGGTCTACGCCAACCGCGGGCTGGCCGGGATCGACGGCACGGTCTCGACCGCCGTCGGGGTGGCCCTGGCGGTCGGGGCCCCGACACACCTGCTGCTCGGGGACGTGACCCTGCTGCACGACAGCACGGGCCTGGTCCTCGGCCCGTCGGAGCCGCGTCCCGACCTGCGGATCGTGGTGGCCAACGACGACGGCGGCAGCATCTTCGCCGGTCTGGAGCACGGTCGCCCCGAGCTGGCCGGGGAGTTCGAGCGGCTGTTCGGCACCCCGCACGGCGTACGGCTGGGCGAGCTGGCCGCCGCGGCCGGCGTGGGCTACACGCGGGTCGGGACCGCCGGCGAACTGGCCGCGGCCCTGGCGGGGCCGCCGGTGGGTCTGGAGCTGGTGGAGGCCGTGGTCGACCGCACCGGTCGGCGTGCGCTGCAGGCCGCGATCACCGGGCTCGCAGCCACGCTCTGAGGGCGTGGGTCGCGCGGACGTCGTCCTCGTTGTACTCCAGCACCCGACGCTGCGCCGCGAGCCGAACCTCAGGGTCGGCACCGTGCACCGCCTCGGTGAACCAGCGCTGGGAGTTCAGCCCGCCCGGGTCGTCGTCGCGCCAGCGGAAGCCGGTCTGGGTCGCGATGACCTTCAGCCCCAGCCCGTCCAGCCCGAAGAAGTGGGTCTTGGTGATCTCGTACAGGTCGACGAAGCTCTGCTGCGCGTACGCCGCGGCCCAGCCCAGCTCGGGCAGCGGGTGACGCTCGGCGAGGGTGCGGATGGCGTTCACCTCGTACGGGCTGTAGTGGAAGACCGCACTGCTGTCGCTGGAGTCGACCAGCTCGTGCAGCCAGGCCATCGCCTCCTCGGCCAGGGCCGCCTCGGCCGGTGGGTCGAGGTCGGCGAAGGAGCTGAACTCGCGGTAGGACGGCGCCTGGCTCGACCCGCGTCGGTGGACCAGGAAGCCCCAGAGGTAGATCCGGCCGTCGGCGGCGCTCTCGATGTCGAAGTCCACCTCCAGCTCGGCCGCCGGCACCTCGATGGGCCCGTCGGTCTCCCGGACCAGGGTGGTGCCGGCGAGCAGCAGCCGGGCCCGTCGCGCCGCGGTCTGCAGCCGCTTCTCGGTCCCGCCCCGGTGCGTCACCTGGGGCAGGTACCACTCGCCGACCGCGGTCAGGTCCGCGTGCGCCAGTTCGGAGATGGTGCGGATGCCGCCCCGGCGGAGGGCGAGGACCTCCCGCACGTCCAGCGGGCCCTTGTCGATCCGCAGGCTGATGTCCTCGGGATCCAGCAGCCCCCGGCAGTGGCTGGACCACGGACAGCGACCGCACTCGTCGACGATCACCGGCTGGACCAGCCGGGGCGGGCTGTCGAGCTCGGAGCCGGTCTGCTGCCGCGCGACCCGGGCGACGTCGACCCGGAAGGCCTGCTCGTAGTCGTAGCGCTCCAGCAGGCTCCGGTCACGCCAGCCCAGCTCGGCCCCTCGGGAGAAGGTGCGGACCTGCGGGGTGGACAGGTCGGTCCAGGCCAGCACCGGCTCCTCGGGCGCCTCGTCGGTCCCGATCACCGCGGCCAGTGGTCGCTCGGCGGCGAACCCGCAGGCCTCCAGCATCCGGTGGTGGTGGGCCAGCTCGAGGAAGTCGGCCTCCCGGGACATGATGCGCAGCATCTGGCCCGGCCGCGGCTCCGCGTGCTCGGGGGCCGGGTGGTCGACCCCGGTCAGCAGGACACCGGGGTCCTCGGGGTCCAGACGCCGGCGCCGGTCGAGGATCTTGTGGAACCGCACCTCGACGACGTGGTAGCCCGGGCGGCCGTCGGGGCGGTCGGCCCCACGGACGAGCAGGTCGGGTCGGCCGACCCGGTGTCCGGACCGGTCCACCGGCAGCACGGCCCCCAGGACGACCTCCGCCCCCGACCCGAGCGTCCGGAGGCAGGCCTGCGTCGCGGTGTCCAGGTCGCCCTCGGCCAGCAGCCGGAGATCGACGACCCGGCCAGGGGCCCGCGCGATGACGGTGTCCAGCACCCGGGCCTCGAAGGCGGCCCCGCTGTCGAACAGCTCGACCAGCCGGTCCGACAGGGCGACGACGGGGCGGCGGAGCGTGGGGTCGTGGTCGTTCTGGGTCCGGACGGCACAGCGCCGGGCGGCGTGGGGAGCGAGCAGGATCCCGGCGGCGGTCATGCGGAGGCCCGGTGCAGGGCGACGATCCCCTGGGACAGGTTGCGCCAGGCGACGTCGCGCCAGCCGGTGTCGGAGAGCAGCGCGGCCAGGGTGGGCTGGTCCGGCCAGGCCTGGATCGACTCGGCGAGATAGCTGTACGCCGCCGGGTTGGACGACACCAGGGCGGCGAGCTTGGGGATGGCCGCCACGAGGTAGTTGGAGTACACGGCGCGGAAGGGCCGCCAGGTGGGGGTGGAGAACTCGCAGACCACGAGCACCCCGCCGGGACGGGTGACCCGGTGCATCTCCCGCAGGGCGGCGGCCGTGTTCTCCACGTTGCGGAGCCCGAAGGAGATGGTGACCGCGTCGAAGCTGTCCGTGGCGTACGGCAGGCGGAGCGCGTCGCCGGCCACGAAGCTGAGGTGGGGGAGGCGCTGCTTGCCCACCCGCAGCATCCCGAGGGAGAGGTCGGTGGCCACGACGGTGGCTCCGGCTCGCTCGAAGGGCTCGCTGGAGGTGCCCGTGCCGGCCGCGAGGTCGAGGATCAGCTGGCCGGGCCGGGGGGCCACGGCCTCGACGACGAGGTCCCGCCAGGCCCGGTCCTGTCCCAGCGACAGCACGTCGTTGGCCAGGTCGTAGCGGGCCGCGACCCGGTCGAACATCGCCGCCACGTCCCCGCGACGCTTGTCGAGGGTGGCGCGGCCGGCTCCAGGACGGCTCACAGCAGGGTCACCGGCGGAAGGGGCAGCTCGATCAGGCACAGGCACAGACTGCCACGAGCGACTGACAGTTCTGACGGGAAGAGATCCGGCCCCTCCGGACCGGGGCGGCCTAGAGGGTGACGGACGCCTCAGCGGGCGAAGTGGGGGCGATGGACCCGCCGGCTGGTTCGATCGTGACGGCCAGACCGCTCGCCGTCGTCACCGCACCCTGCAGGAACTGCTTCTCGTGGCTGCCGTCCGGGACGACCTGGTCGGCGACCGGCTTGGCCTGCCGGTCCAGGGTCCAGAGCTGGTAGGCCTTGCCCGCGCCCGGGGAAGGCAGGTTGTCCCCGATGAACATGGCCCTGTTCAGGCTGGCCGACACCACGAAGGACACCTTGGCGCCGTTGCGCATCGTCGTCGGATAGATCTTGGCGTCGGGCGCCGCCAGCAGCTGGGTCTCCAGGGAGACCGAGGCCACCTGGGCCTGACGCCCCTGGACCAGCGTGAAGGCCCACGAGCCCAGGCCCAGGGCCACGACCGTGACGGCCGCGACGGCGATGGACAGGACCCGGGTGCGGCGGCGCTGGCGTCGCAGGGCCAGCTCGTCGACCGGCGCCTGGGGCTGCTCCACCGGGTGCGCGACGCGGCCCGGGTCCGCGACGACGGAAGGCGGCTCCGGCTGCGCACGGGGCTGCTCGGGGGGAAGCGGCCGGACCTCCTTGATGGCGGCCAGGATGGAGCCGCGCAGGGCGGGCGGCGGCATGGCCGGGGCGAGCAGCGACAGCTGGGCCGCGGTCTCGCAGAACTCCGCCACCTCGCGGGTGCAGGTGGGGCAGACGGCCAGGTGCGCCTCGAACTCCTCGACCTCGTCGGGGTCGAGAGCGTTGACGACGTAGGAGCCGACCGCTCCGTGAATCTCACTCATGTCTCCACCCCCAAAGCGTCTCGCAGCCCGATCAGGCCGTCACGGATACGTGTCTTCACCGTCCCCAGGGGCAGCTTCAGCAGCTGCGCCACCTGGCTCTGCGTGTACCCACCGAAGTAGGCCAACGTCAGGGCCTCTCGCTGGATCTCGGTCAACTTCGCCATTCCTTTTCGTACTCTCTCCACGTCGAGCCGCTGCTCGACTCCGTCCCAGACCTGGTCGACGTCACGCTCGACGTCCTGGACGGCGTACCGGTCGTCCCGAGCCACCTCGCTGGTGACGGACCGGACCCGGTCCACCGCCCGCCGGTGGGCCATGGTCGTCATCCAGGCCAGCACGCTGCCCTTGTCCGGGGCGTACCGGGCCGACTGCCGCCAGATCTCCACGTACACCTCCTGGGTGACCTCGGCTGCGTGGTCCGGAGACCGGAGCACCCGCAGGATCACGGCGTGCACCCGTGCGGCAGTGAGGTCGTAGACCTCGGCGAACGCGTCCTCGTGGCCGCGGGCGGCCTGGGCCATCAGCTCGACCAGGTGGGCCGCCTCGGCCTCCCGGCCGGGGCTGACGTCGCGAGCGCGCCCGCGGCGGGGGGTCTCCCCGCCCGCCGCGGGTGGTGTCGCCGGAGCATCCATGTCACCGATGCTGCCACACAGGCGCAGCGGCGGAGGGGATGTCACGACCGACCCTCGCGCTCAGACGATCGATCAGGACTTCGGCAGCAGCACGGTGTCGATGATGTAGACCGTGGCGTTGGCGGTCTGCACGTTGCCGCACAGGACCTTGGCGGTGCCGTTGACGGTGAAGTTCTCACCGGAGCCCTTGACCGTGACGCCCTGCTTGGTGTTCAGGGTCTTGTGCGAGCCGGCCAGCGTGTCGGGGGTGAGCTTCTCGCCCACGACGTGCTCGGTCAGGATGGCGGTCAGCGTCTTCTTGTCGGCCAGCACCTTGGCGAGCGTCTTCTTGTCGATCTTGGCGAAGGCGTCGTTGGTCGGGGCGAAGACGGTGATGTTCTCGGCGTTGTTCAGCGTGTCGACGAGGCCGGCCTTCTTGACCGCGGTGACCAGGGTGCTGAGCAGCGGGTTGTTGCTGGCCGCGGTGGCGACCGGGTCCTGCGACATGCCGTCGAAGGAGCCCTTGCCGCTCTTCGGGACGGCCGTGCAGGCGGCGCCGAACGGCTGGGTGGCGGCGGCCGAGGCCGACGCGGACGGGGAGGCCGACATCGACTCCGAGGGCGACATCGACTCCGAGGCCGACATCGACGGGGCCGAGGAGGCCGACATCGAGGGGGCGGACGAGGAAGCGGCACCGCCGGCGCTGGTGTCGGCGGTGTTGCCACAGGCGCTGACGCTCAGGGGCAGGGCGATGGCGGCGGCGACCACGGCGAGCTTGGCCAGACGGTTGGTGCTGAACATGCTGAGTCCTCCTAGGACCTGGGATGAGTGTGAGGTTGGGCGGCTCGGCGTCCGCCTCACAGGTACTTCGGCACCGGGAGGGCAGGGGATTGGTCACGGGTTCGTGCCGTCGGGCCGACAGGGCAGAATCGTCCCCATGGCCAAACGCACGACCGTCCTCAAGGTCACGGACCTCCGCCGTGCCTTCGGCCCGGTCACGATCATCGACAAGTTCTCCCTCGAGGTGCGTACGGGGGAGGCGGTCGCGCTGACCGGCCGCAACGGCGCGGGCAAGTCCACCCTGCTGCGCTGTCTGGTCGGCGCCGACCGGCCCGACGACGGCACCGTGACGGTCTGCGGCAACCCGATGAGCGAGACCTCGCCCGACATCCGGCGCGACGTGGCCACGGTCATCGACGACCTGGACTTCTTCCCCGACCTGAGTGTGGTCGAGCACCTCGACCTGCTCGCCCGGGCGCACGGGATCGAGGACCCCGACGGCCTGGTCGACGAGGTGCTGCACGAGGTTCAGCTCGTGCCCCAGTCCGGGCAGCTGCCCGGCACCCTTTCTTCGGGCCAGCGGCGCCGGCTCGCCCTGGCCACCGCCTTCGTCCGGCCCCGCAAGCTGCTGATCCTCGACGAGCCCGAACAGCGCCTCGACACCGAGGGGGTGGCCTGGCTCGCCGAGAGGCTGAAGTCGGAGCGGATGAAGGGTCTGGCCATCGTCTTCGCCAGCCACGAGCCGTCGCTGGTGGCCACTGTGGCGACCCGGACCGTCGAGCTCGGCGCCCCCCGCGGATGAGCAGCCCCGATGTCACGGCCGACGACTTCGACCCGGCCCCCGAGGGCCCGGCGCAGGTGCCGGCGTCGGCCCGTGAGCTCAAGGGACTGATCAAGGGGTGGCGCCGCGGCCGCGCCACCAAGAAGCTGTCGGAGGCGTTCTCGGACGCGTACGTGGCGCTGATCGGGGTCGCGATGATCGGCGCCATGGTGGTCAACGTCATCGTCAAGGCGCAGCGGGTGGTGGCCCAGTGCGAGACCGCTTCCTGCCTGTCGGCCCGCACGCTGCTGCCGTGGGCCGCGTTCGCCGGCACCGTGGCCGTGGCGCTCGCGGTCAGCCGGCTCTTCGGACCGGTGCTGGCGTCGGCCGCCGAGGGCTTCTGGCTGCTGGACGCGCCGGTGTCGCGAGCCAAGCTGCTCGGCGCCCGGCTGTGGGCGGCGGTGCTGATCGCGCTCGGTGGTGGGGCGTTGATCGGCGCGCTGGTCTCGGCGCTCACCGGCTCCCCGGCCACGGAGGTCGCCATCTGGGCGGCCGCGGGCGGGCTGTCCGCGGCGGCCGCGGTGGCGTTCTCCGCGACCCAGCAGGGGATCGAGCGGCACCTGTTGACGCGGGTGGCGACGTACCTCTTCACGGTCGTCGGGCTCGCCGCCCTCTTCGCCGTCGTCGGGGTGGCCGCCGGCTGGCTCGACCTCGGCGTCTCGGCCGACCTGGGGGTTCAGCTCGGGGTCGTGGTGATCGGCTTCGCCGCCGCCGTCCTGGTGATCAGCTTCGTGGTCGCGCGGCTGCGGCTGCGGCAGATCCGGCGGACCCGGCTGCTCAGTGGCGGGGCCCTGGTCAGCGGCATCTCAGGGGCCTTCTTCGCCCTCGACGTGGGGCTGGCGCGCGACATCGTCGTGGAGCGGCGGGCGCTGGAGCTGGGGCACGTGCACCCGGTCCGTGGCCGGGGGCTCGGTCTGTCGGCGCTGACCTGGCGGGAGTGGCAGCGGCTGCGGCGCTTCCCCCAGCCGCTGATCGTGCTCGGGGCGGCGACCGTGGTGCCGTACGCCTGTGACGCTCTCGGGCTGAGCACGGTGACCCCGGTGCTCGCGGCCCTGACCGTCTTCGGCGCGACCATCCCGCTGCTCGGCGGGCTGCGGGTCCTGACCCGTACGGGGGGGCTGGCGCGCTGCCTGCCGTTCACGATGTCGCAGATCAAGCTGGCGTCGGTGGCGGTGCCGGCCGCCGTGGTCGCGGTGTGGGTGCTCGCCACCGTCTCGGCCTACATCGGCTTCGGCGACGGGGCCACCCGGCGCAGCTACGCGGAGGCGTTCCTGGTCTCGCTGGCCTCCGGCGGCGCGGGGCTGCTGGCCTCCATCCGGTGGACCCAGGCCAAGGGCGTGGACTTCGGCAAGCCGATGGTCTCCACCCAGGCCGGGGCCTTCCCGCCGGGACTGGTCTTCAACGTGTTCCGTGGTTTCGACGTGTGCGTGCTGGTCACCGCGCCGCTGCTGCTCGGCTTCTCCCCGCTGTGGTCGCTGGCCCTGGGCTTCATCGTCGCCCTGCTGCTCTTCAACTCCCTGGACGCCGAGTCCCTGAAGGCCCGGCAGGAGGAGCAGCAGCGGCTGCTCGACCGGCAGAAGGCCGACGCGGCGGCCGCCCGGCAGCGCAAGCGCTGAGACCGGCGGGGCGGGCCCGCGCCGGTCGCGAACCGCCCGCTACTCGCTGGTGAACTGGATCTGGTGCCAGCCGCGCGCGCCGGAGGGGAAGACCTTGGTGCGCTGCTCGGGTTGGGTCTGTCCGCTCAGGTCGGTGGCCCGGACCTCGGCGCTGTGCAGTCCGGCCGGCCCGTCGAAGACGTAGGACCACTGGCGCCACAGGTCGATGCCGGCGTCCTCGGCCAGCTTCGCCTCCTTCCAGTCCCCGCCGTCGATCCGGATCTCGACCTTCTCGATCCCGCGGTGCTGGGCCCAGGCGACGCCGGCGATGACCGGCTTGTTCTTGGGCAGGGTGGCGAGGGACTTGGGGACATCGATCCGGCTCTGGGTGAGGATGGGGGCGTCGGTCGCCCACTTCCGCTCGGTCCAGTAGGCGGTGCGCCGGGCGTAGGTCGTGAACTCGATCCGCTCCAGCCACTTGGTCGCCGACACGAAGCCGAAGAGGCCGGGCACCAGCATCCGGGCCGGGAACCCGTGCGCGTCGGGCAGCGGCTTCCCGTCCATGCCGACGACGATCATCGCGTCCCGACCGTTGCTGACCGCCTGGTACGGGGTGGAGCAGGTGTAGCCGCTGTCGGAGGAGTAGGAGAAGACCTGGTCGACCCCGGCCTGCACCCCGACCCGTTTGATGATCTCGGCGAACGGCACCCCGAGCCAGCGGGTGGTCCCGACGTACGGTCCGCCGACCTCGTTGGAGACGCACGTCAGGGTGACGTCGCGCTCGATCATCGGCATAGCCAGGAGGTCGTCGTAGGTCAGGGTGAGGGGATGGTCCACCATCCCGTCGATGGTCAGGCTCCAGCCCGACACGTCGACGCTCGGCGTGACCAGGGCGACGTCGACCCGGTAGAACGTGTCGACCGGGGTCATGAACGAGGTGTTGCCGGCGACCTGGGCCCCGGCCGGAACCGGTGGGGCGGCCGACGCCGGGGCGGGCAGACCGATGGCGCGGCGAGCAGCCGACTGGGCCTGGCGCACCCGACCCCGGACGACGCCCGCGCCGCCACCGACCGCCGCG
>JAOPXW010000242.1 GCA_025964935.1 Friedmanniella sp.
CTGAGCTCGTGCCGCTGCTCGGCGGCGGCCCCCATGATGACGTGCACGGGGTCGGCTCCCGGCGCCTTGGCCGACTTCACCGCGGCGACCACGTCGTCCAGCGTCGTGGGCAGGGTGACCTGCTCGGTGCTGCCCCCGTGCAGTGTGACGATGACGTGGTCGTCACCGGGGCGCCCGGCGGCCTTGGCGGCGTCGACCAGCGAGCCGACCATGCTGACCAGGGTGCTGACCACGACCGTGGCCGCCCCGCCCCACTGGCCGGTGCTGGCCTTGGTGAACCGGCCGTCGGTGATGGAGGCGAACTGGACCCCACCGGAGTGGATCAGGTCGATGCCGGCGTACTCGGGCACGGCGGTCAGGCTGGAGACCCCGGGGACGACCTCGAAGTCGATCCCACCCCGGACGCAGGCGGCGGCCTCCTCGGCCACCGCGTTGTCCCAGAACGGGTCACCCGTGACGAGGCGCACCACGCGGCTGCCGGTCGAGGCCAGCTTGACCACGATCTTGGCTCGGGCCGAGGGCGTCAGGGGCCGCCGGGCCTCGCTGAGCCCGAGGATCGAGACCTCCGCGCCGACCGCGAGGGTGATGGCCGGGTGCGCCAGGATCTCGCGCTGACGCTCGTCGTCGAGGACGACGGCCCCTGCGTCGGCGAGGGCCGCGATGGCCCCGAGGGTGAGCAGGTCGGGGTCACCCGGTCCGGTGCCGACGAAGATGACACGGCCGCGGGTGACGGGTGCGTGACTGGGCGTGGCTGGGGTGGGGGTCGGAGTGTCCTGCACCGAGGATGTGCTCACTGACTTCTCGCGTTCTGTTGTTCAGTCCCGCCACGCGAATGACGAGCGCCGTTAAGGTCGGGGAACTTCCAGCTGCAACTTCGTCAGCACCTCGTCAGCCCGGTCAGCTCCGTAGCCCTCGGGGTCCGCCGTCGAGCCGTGCGCGGAGACCCTCAGCGACGAACCCGCATTGGCCGGTTCTGACAAGTTGCTCAGTAACGTTCTCCCAATTACGGCGTCGAGAGTCAAATCGAGACTTGTACCACGGACCGATTTGACAACGGCACGGGCTCCGACGGGTGCGGTGCAGCCGGCTTCCAGCCGAGCCAGGAATCCGCGCTCCGCCAGCGATTCCGCGCGGGAGCCAGGGTGGTCCAGACCACCGAGGGCCGCCCGGAGCGCCGGGTCGAGGCTGTCGTGCACCTCCAGGGCGAGGGCGCCCTGGCCCGGGGCGGGAAGCATCAGCGTGAGGGGAAGAACCGATCCGGGCAGACCCTTGATAACGGTGTCAGGCACCGGCTCGTTGTCGAGACCCGCCAATTCCAGGTGCCCGAGCCGGGCGAGGCCGGCCGCGGCCAGCACCACCGCGTCGACAGCCCCGGTCCGCACCAGGCCGATCCGGGTGTCGACGTTCCCGCGCACCGGCACGATCTCCCAGGACAGACCCCGGGCGGCCGCCCACTCCTGCAGCTGCAGGGCCCTGCGGGGGGCGCCGGTGCCGATCCGCGCCCCGTCCCCGAGGTCGGCCAGCCGTCGTCCCACCAGCACGTCCCGGGTGTCCTCGCGCTCGGGCACCGCAACGATCGAGAGGCCCTCGGGCTGCAGGGTCGGCAGGTCCTTGAGCGAGTGCACGGCCAGGTCGACCTCGCCGCGGCGGAGGGCGTCGCGGACGGCGCCCGCGAAGATCCCGGTGCCACCGATCTCGGTCAGGTGCCGCTGATCGACGTCACCGGTCGTGGTCACCCCCACGAAGGTCGAGGAGACCCCGCGGGCGGCGAGCAGACCGGCCACCAGCTCGACCTGGGCCCGGGCCAGCGGGGAGCGCCGCGCGCCGAGCCGGACGGGGGCGAGGGGGCTCACGAGCGCGACGCCTCGGGGGACATGACGGCGGCGACGGCCTGCGGGTCGAGGGCGAACAGCACCCGCAGGGCGGCGGCGTAGTCCACCGCGTCCGGGTCGGCGGACAGCTCCTGGACCCGTACGGTCGGCTGGTGCAGCAGCTTGTCCACGACCCGCCGAACCGTGCGCTGCACCTCCTCGCGCTGGTGGTGGTCGAGAGTGGGGACGCGGGCGTCCAGCCGGGTCATCTCCGCGGTCACCACCTCCGAGGCCATCGACCGCAGCGCCACCACGGTGGGCGCGACCTGCGCGGCCCGCCGGACGCCCAGGAAGTCCTGTACCTCCCGGCCCACCAGGGCCCGGGCCGCTTCCACCTCGGGGGTGCTGGCGACGTCGAGCTGGTCGCGGACCAGCCGGTCGAGGTTGACCAGGGTGATGCCGAGCTCGGTCACCTCCGGCGACACGTCGGCCGGCAGGGCCAGGTCCACGACCCCGACCACCGGGGTGCCGGTGAGGTCGGCCACCCCGAGGGTCAAGGAGCGAGCTCCGGTACAGGTGACAAGGATGTCGGTCTCGGCCAGCGCGGCCGGCAGCTCGGTCAGCGGGACGGCGCGACCGCCGACGGCTGCGGCCAGCCGCTCGGCCCGCTCCAGGGTGCGGTTGGCCAGGCTCACCGAGGCCCCCGCGGCGGCGGCGGTGCGGGCGG
>JAOPXW010000309.1 GCA_025964935.1 Friedmanniella sp.
ACCTGCTCGTGGCCCTGGTCCTCGGCCTGGTCGCGGGGGGCCTCTGGGGTGGTGTCGTGGGCTGGCTGAAGGCGCGCGCCGGAGCCCACGAGGTGATCGTGACGATCATGATGAACTACATCGCCGCGGGGCTGCTGGCCTACCTGCTGACCACCACCGCGTTCCAGCGCCCGGGCCGGACCGACCCGATCTCCCCCGTGGTGGACTGGAACGCCACCCTGCCCCGGCTCGAGGGCACCCAGCTGCACCTGGGCTTCGTGATCGCCCTGCTCGCCGCGGTCGGGGTCTGGTGGCTGATGGACCGCTCGACCACCGGCTTCGCGATCCGCGCGGTCGGGGCCAACCCGCACGCCGCGGCCACCGCGGGGATGAGCGTGGCCCGGACCACGGTGGTGGCCATGGTCGCGGCCGGCGCGCTGGCCGGGCTGGCCGGGGTGCAGGCCGCTCTTGGACCGAGCGCCTCGGGGGTGCCGGTGCCGCTGTCGGCCGGCATCGTGGGCTCGGTCGGGTTCGACGCCATCACCGTCGCGCTGCTGGGACGCTCGAAGCCGCTGGGGACCGTGCTGGCCGGGCTGCTGTTCGGGGCCTTGCACGCCGGTGGCCTGGCCATGCAGAGCGTCGCCCAGACCCCCCTGACCCTGACCACCGTGCTGCAGGCCCTGATCGTGCTCTTCGTGGCCGCGCCGGCCCTGGTGGCCCGGCTCATCCCGTTCCTGAAGGCCCGCCGGGCGCGCCCGGTCGGGCCCGTCCCCAAGGGAGGGCTCGCGTGAGCACCGCCGTCGACCCGGTCCAGGAGACCCCCGACCCCCGCCCGGGACCCGACGCGGCCTCGCCCGCCGAGCGGACGGAGTCGCGCGAGCGGCGCCGTCAGCGGCTCTCGACCGGGGTCCTGATCGGGGTGGTCGGGGTGCTGCTGCTGGTCAGCCTCGCCTCGGTCTCCGGCGATGCGCGCTTCGCCCTGTCCGACGCCTTCGACGCCGTCCAGCTGCCGACCGTCGCCCTGCCCGGGCTGCCGACCGTGGTCGTCTGCGCCGTGGCGTGCCTGCTGGCCGCCGCCGGGTTCGTCTCGGGCCGGCTCCGGGGTCGGCTGCCCGCCCTGGCCGCGACGGTGGCCGGGGTCGCGGTCATCCTGGGCTTCCTCACCTGGGCCGCGGCCGGTCGCGACCTTCCCTTCCCGGTCAGCAACCAGTTCGCCGGGACCCTGTCCCTGGCCACCCCGCTCGTCTTCGGTGCCCTCTGCGGGGTGCTGTGCGAGCGGGCGGGCGTGGTCAACGTCTCCATCGAGGGCCAGTTCCTGGCCGCCGCCTTCGCGGCCGCGGTCGTCGGCAGCCTGACGCAGTCGGTGCCGGCGGCGATGCTGGCCGCCGTGCTGGCCGGGGTGGTGATGGCCGCCCTGCTGGCCCTGTTCGCGATCACCTACCTGGTCAACCAGGTGGTGCTGGGCGTGGTCCTCAACCTGCTCGCCGTCGGGGTGACCGGCTTCCTGTTCGACCAGCTCGTGCAGCCGGCGGCCGACACCTACAACTCGGCGCCGGTGCTGGAGCCGGTCGAGGTGCCCGGGCTGGCCCGGATCCCCTTCTTCGGCCGGGTGCTGTTCGACCAGACGATCCTGGCCTACCTGGCGGCGGTCTCGGTCGTCCTGGTCTGGGTGCTGCTCTACCGCACCACCTGGGGGCTGCGGGTCCGGGCCACCGGCGAGCACCCGGAGGCGGTCGACACCGTCGGCATCAGCGTCCGGGCCATCCGCTGGTCGGCCGTGCTGACCGGCGGGGTTTTCGCCGGGCTGGGCGGGGCCTTCTTCACCCTGGCGTCCACCGGCTCCTTCTCCAAGGAGTTCACCGTCGGCAACGGCTTCATCGCCCTGGCCGCCCTGATCATGGGCCGCTGGCACCCGGTGCTGGCCACCCTGATGTGCCTGTTCTTCGGGTTCGTGACCCAGATGGCCTCGCAGCTGCAGACGCTCAGCACCCCGATGCCCAGCCAGTTCCTGCTGATCCTGCCCTACGTCGCCACCATCATCGCCGTGGCCGGACTGGTCGGGCGGGTGCGACCGCCCGCGGCCGACGGCGTCCCGTACGAGAAGTGAGCCGCTGGTGACCTGCGTCGACTGGGACGCCCTGCGCGCCGCCGCCCGGGAAATGACCGCCCACGCCTACGCGCCCTACTCCGACTACCAGGTCGGCGCCGCCGCCCTGGTCGAGGACGGTCGGGTGGTGACCGGGTGCAACGTCGAGAACGCCGCGTACGGGGTGACGCTGTGCGCGGAGTGCGGTCTGGTCTCGGCGCTGCACGCCAGCGGGGGCGGCCGGCTGGTCGCGTTCGCCTGCGTCGACAAGCGGGGTGCGGTGCTGATGCCGTGCGGCCGCTGCCGCCAGCTGCTGTGGGAGAACGGCGGCCCGGACTGCCTGGTCGACACCCCGCGCGGCATCCGCCCGATGAGCGAGGTGCTGCCCGACGCGTTCGGCGCCGGCGAGCTGTCCGGGGTCCGCGAGGCCTGAACAGCGGCCAGGGGCCCGGACCGGGGTGAGAGAGTTGTCCGGTGAGCCTCGATCCCGCCCTGCTGCGCCGCCTGCCCAAGGTCTCCCTGCACGACCACCTCGACGGGGGGCTGCGCCCGGCCACGGTCTTCGAGCTGGCCGCCGAGATCGGGCACCCGCTGCCGGCCGACAGCCCCGAGAGCCTGGGCCGCTGGTTCGGTGAGGCGGCCGACTCCGGGACTCTGGTGCTCTACCTGGAGACCTTCGACCACACGGTCGCGGTGATGCAGACCGCGGCCAACGTCCGTCGGGTCGCGCGGGAGTTCGTGGAGGATCTGGCCGCGGACGGGGTGGTCTACGGCGAGACCCGGTGGGCCCCGGAGCGGCTGACCGAGGGGGAGCTGACCCCGCGGAGTGCGGTCGAGGCCGTCCGGGACGGGCTGGCCGAGGGGATGGAGGTCTGCGCCGCCCGCGGCCAGCAGATCCTCGTCCAGCAGCTGCTGACCGCGATGCGGCACGTCGCCGAGCCGACCACCGAGATCGCCGAGCTGGCGCTGGAGTTCCGGCACGAGGGGGTGGCCGGGTTCGACATCGCCGGGGCCGAGGACGGCTTCCCGCCGCAGCGGTTCCTGCCGTCCTTCCAGCTCCTCAAGCAGCACAACCTGCGCTACACGGTGCACGCCGGCGAGGCCACCGGGGTGGAGTCGGTCTGGGCCGCCGTCCAGCTCTGCGCGGCCAACCGGATCGGTCACGGGGTCCGGATCGTGGAGGACATCAGCTTCGACGCCGACGGCCGGGCCACCCTGGGCGAGGTCGCGGCCTACGTGCGGGACCTGCAGATCCCGCTCGAGCTCTGCCCCTCTTCCAACGTGCAGACCGGGGCGGCCTCCTCGGTCGCGGCCCACCCGATCAAGGTCCTCGACGACCTGGGCTTCCGGGTGACCCTGAGCTGTGACAACCAGCTGATGAGCAGCACCCGGCTGAGCCGTGAGTTCGCGCTGCTGGGCAGCGAGCTGGGCTACGACCTGGCCGGGGTCCGACGGCTGACCCTGAACGCCGCCGAGAGCGCCTTCCTCGACTGGGACCGCAGGCAGGCCCTGATCACCGACGTGATCGAGCCGGCCTTCGCCACCGCCCTGGGCTGATCCGGCCGGCGCTGGTCCGGCCGGCGCTGGCCCGGCCGGCTCAGCCGGCGAGCGGCGGGTGCTCCAGCACGTGGCCGAGGACCTCGGCGCAGGTCAGGACCTCGGCCACGGGCACGGACTCGTCGGGGCCGTGGGCCAGCCGGACGTCGCCCGGGCCGTAGTGCAGCGTGGGGACCCCGGCGCCGGCGTAGAGCCGCAGGTCGCTGCCCCAGGGCGCGCCCCGCTCCGGCTCGGCCGCCACGCCGGTGGCCCGGAGGTGGCCGGTCGCCACCACGTCCCGCAGCGGGTGGCCGACGGGCAGGTGGCCGCCGCGGAAGGCACCACCCGGCCAGGTCACGCTCGGCGGGTGGTCGCGCAGGAACGGGTCGCGGTCGGCCGCGGTCGCCACGGCCTCCTCCAGCTCGGCCCGGGCCCGGGCCGGGTCCTCCTCGATCCGTAGCCCGTAGCGGCCCTCGGCGACCAGCCGGTCGGGGACGCTGCTGGCCCAGTCCCCGGCCTCCAGCCGCCCGACCGAGAGCGGGTAGGCGACCGCATAGCCGGCCATCAGCGGCTCGGGGTCGCGGTTGCGCCGCTCGGCCAGCTCGGCCAGCGCCCGGTGCAGGGGCAGATAGCCGTCGATGGCGGAGACCCCGGCGTACGCGGTGCTGCCGTGGGTCGCCAGGCCCGGCACCTCGATCCGGAAGGTCAGCGAGCCGGCGTTGGCCGTGACCAGGCGCAGCGAGGTGGGCTCGGGGATGACGCAGGCCGCCCCGGTGTGGCCGCGCTGCAGGGACGCGAACGCGCCGAGCCCGCCGTCCTCCTCGCCGATGGTGCAGTGCACCGCGAAGGCCGGCACCTCGCTCCGGCGCGGGCCGAGCGCCGCGACGGCCGCCAGGATGGCGGCCAGCCCGCCCTTCATGTCGCAGGCCCCACGCCCGGTGACGGTGCCCCCGGCGACGCGGGGGGCGAACGGGTCGCTGTGCCAGGCGCCGAGGTCACCCGGGGGCACGACGTCGACATGACCCTCCAGGATCACCCCGACCTCCTCGCCGGGGCGGCTGACCGCGACCAGGCCCCAGGCCTGGCTGCGGGGGACCTCCTCGCCGGGGTAGCCCGGGGCGGACCGGACGGCGGGCAGGTCGAGGGCCCAGAGGTCGACGCTCAGCCCGAGCCCGTCGAGCCGCTCGGCGAGCCGGTGCTGGATCTCGGCCTCCGCCGTCGTGCCACCCACGCTGGGCACCGTCAGCAGCTCGCTGAGCTCGGCCACCACCGCCCCGGGGCTCAGCCCGCCTGCGTTCGTTCCGCCGCTCACGCGGGAACTCTAGGCGTACGCCTCCCGGCACTAGGGTTGGGGCCATGAGTTCTCGCGTTCTGACCGCGGTGGCCTGGCCGTACGCCAACGGTCCGCGCCACATCGGTCACGTGTCCGGTTTCGGTGTGCCCTCCGACGTCTTCTCCAGGTTCATGCGGATGAGCGGTAACGACGTGCTGATGGTGTCGGGGACCGACGAGCACGGCACGCCGATCTCGGTCCAGGCCGAGCGGGAGGGGATGACCACCCGGCAGCTGGCCGACAAGTACAACCGGGTCATCGTGGAGGACCTGCAGGGCCTGGGGCTCTCCTACGACCTGTTCACCCGCACCACCACGCTCAACCACTACGCCGTGGTCCAGGAGATGTTCCTCGGGCTGCACAAGAACGGCTACGTGATCGCCCGGACGGCCATGGGCGCAGTCAGCCCGTCGACCGGGCGGACGCTGCCCGACCGCTACATCGAGGGCACCTGTCCGATCTGCGGCTACGACGGCGCCCGCGGGGACCAGTGCGACAACTGCGGCAACCAGCTCGACCCGATCGACCTCAAGAACCCGCGGTCGCGGATCAACGGCGAGACCCCGAAGTTCGTGGAGACCGAGCACTTCTTCCTCGATCTGCCCGCCCTGGCCAACTCGCTCGGCAGCTGGCTCTCGGAGCGGACCGACTGGCGCCCGAACGTGCTCAAGTTCAGCCAGAACCTGCTGAAGGACCTGCGGCCCCGGGCGATCACCCGCGACCTGGACTGGGGCGTGCCGATCCCGCTGGACGGGTGGCGCGACCAGCCGATGAAGCGGCTCTACGTGTGGTTCGACGCGGTCATCGGCTATCTCTCCGCCTCGGTCGAATGGGCCCGGCGCACCGGCGACCCGGAGGCGTGGCGGCAGTGGTGGTGCGAGCCGGACGCGCTCGGCTACTACTTCATGGGCAAGGACAACATCGTCTTCCACTCCGTGATCTGGCCCGGAATGCTCCTGGGGCAGAACGGGCGCGGCGACCACGGCGGCAGCACCGGCCCGCTCGGCGACCTCAACCTGCCCGACGAGGTCGTGTCGAGTGAGTACCTGACCATGAGCGGCTCGAAGTTCTCCACCAGCCGCGGCAAGGTGATCTACGTCGGCGACTTCCTGAAGGAGTTCGGACCGGACGCCCTGCGCTACTTCATCGCCGTGGCCGGACCGGAGAACCAGGACACCGACTTCACCTGGGACGAGTTCGTCCGCCGGACCAACTTCGAGCTGGCCAACGAGTGGGGCAACCTGGTCAACCGGTCGGTCTCGCTGGCCCACAAGAACAACGGCGCGATCCCCACCCCGGGCACCCGGCACGAGCTGGACCACGAGCTGCTCCGGGTGGCGGGGGACGCGTTCGGCACGGTCGGCGACCTGCTGGCCCGCAACCGGTTCAAGGCAGCGATCAGCGAGGGGATGCGGGTAGCGGGGGCGGCCAACAAGTACCTCTCCGACACCGAGCCCTGGAAGCTGAAGGACGACCCCGTACGCCGCGACACCGTCCTGCACACCGCGCTGCAGGTCGTCTCCGACGTGAACACGCTGCTCACCCCCTTCCTGCCGCACGCCGCCCAGAAGGTGCACGAGGCCCTGGGCGGGGAAGGGGTCTGGGCCGCGCAGCCCGAGGTGCGCGAGGTGTCGGAGGAGGGTGGCCCCGACTACCCGGTCATCATGGGGGAGTACGCCGCCGAGCAGGCGCGCTGGGCGTCCCGCCCTATCCCGGTCGGGTCGCCGCTGGTCAAGCCGACCCCACTGTTCACCAAGCTGGACGAGAAGCTCGGCGCCACCGGCCCCGACTGGGCCTCCATCGACTCCTGAGCGGTCGTCCGGCCCGAGGGGGGCGGCTGGTTACCCTGGGGCCGTGGTCTCCCGACGCAACGCCCGCCTGTGGCACCTGCTGACCGCAGCGGTGGCCGGGGTCGCCCTGGTGCTGCAGCTCCTGCTGGTCATCAGCGGGGCCTCGGTCCTGGTGACCGAGGAACCGCCGGGCCTGGGAGAGCGGCTGAGCCGCTTCGTCCGCTACTTCACGGTCGAGTCCAACCTGGCCGTGCTCCTCACCGCGGTCGGCCTGGCCCGGAACCCCGGACGGGACGGCAGGGTCTGGCGGGTGCTGCGGCTGGACGCCCTGGTCGGCATCTTCGTCACCGCGGTCGTGCACTTCTTCCTGCTCCGGCCGCTGCTGGACCTCACCGGCTGGTCGGCGGTCGCCGACACGCTGCTGCACGTGGTGGTGCCCCTGCTGGCCGTGCTCGGCTGGGTGCTGTTCGGGCCCCGGCCGCGGGTGGACCGGCGGGTGGTCGGGTGGTCCCTGCTCTGGCCGGTGGTCTGGCTGGGCCTGACGCTGCTGTTGGGCGGACTCTCGGGCTGGTACCCCTACCCGTTCCTGGACTCCCGACAGGTGGGTGCCGGTGGGGTCGTCGCCGCCTGTCTGGGGGTGGCTCTGGCCCTGGTCGGGCTCACCTTCGGGGTCGGTGGGCTGGAGGAGCGGCTGCCGCCCTTCCCCCGGCCGGCCCGCGACGGCCGCAGCGGCACATGAGAGGAGCCTGAACGCAGGCTTAACGGCGACGGAACGGGGCCGTAATCTCCCCGGCCGACGATGGGAGGACACCCGCTCAGTCGTGGCCGCCGCCCCTGATCCGCCAGCCGGCCGGCCGCGCAGTCTCGGAGGACCCCCATGACCCAAGAGCTCACCCCTGACGTCCAGGCGCCGCCCGGTGCCCAGCACGTCGACACCGGCACCAAGGAGACGCTGGAGGACTACACCCTCCGGTTCGCTCCCCGGCACTACCGCAAGTGGTCGACCGGTGTCGTCGCCATCTCGGCCCTGGGTGGCATCGCCTACCTGGCGGACTTCGCCATCGGCGCCAACATCGGCATCTCGTACGGCACCACGAACGCCCTGTGGGGGATCGCGGTGTTCACGGTGGTCATCTTCCTGACCGGGTTCCCGCTGGCCTACTACGCGGCCCGCTACAACCTGGATCTCGACCTGATCACCCGCGGCAGCGGCTTCGGCTACTACGGCTCGGTGGTCAGCAACGTCATCTTCGCGACCTTCACCTTCATCTTCTTCGCCCTCGAGGGCTCGATCATGGCCCAGGGGCTGCTGCTGGGGCTGGGGGTGCCGCTGTGGGCCGGCTACGCCGTCTCGACCCTGGTCATCTTCCCGCTGGTCATCTACGGGATGAAGGTGCTCTCGAAGCTCCAGCTGTGGACCACGCCGCTGTGGCTGCTCCTGATGGTGATCCCCTTCGTGTACCTGCTGGTCAGCCACCCGGAGTCGGTGTCCTCCTTCTTCGCCTACGGCGGCGAGAACGGCCAGGGCGGCACCAACCTGGGCTCGATCATGCTGGCCGCCGGGGTCTGCCTCTCCCTGATCGCCCAGATCGCGGAGCAGATCGACTACCTGCGCTTCATGCCCGCGCGGACCCCGGAGAACTCCCGCCGCTGGTGGCGCGCGATGGTCCTGGCCGGCCCCGGCTGGGTCCTCTTCGGTGCGGCCAAGCAGGTCATCGGCCTCTTCCTCGCGGTCTACATCATCGCCAACGTCACCGGCGGGGCCGCCGTGGCCAACCAGCCCGTGCACCAGTTCCTGGAGATCTACCGCGACATCATGCCGGCGCCGGTCGCGCTCGGTCTGGCCGTGGTCCTGGTCGTCATCAGCCAGGTCAAGATCAACGTCACCAACGCCTACTCCGGCTCGCTGGCCTGGACCAACTCCTTCACCCGCATCACCAAGCGCTACCCGGGCCGGCTGGTCTTCCTGGCCTTCAACCTGCTCGTCGCGCTGGTGCTGATGGAGGCCGACATGTTCAGCTTCCTGAACACCATCCTCGGCTTCTACGCCAACTGCGGCATGGCCTGGATCGTCACCGTCGCCTCCGACATCGTGTTCAACAAGTACCTGCTGGGACTCTCGCCCAAGAAGCCGGAGTTCCGCCGCGGGATGCTCTACTCGTTCAACCCGGTCGGCTTCGGCTCGATGACCGCCGCGGCCGGGGTCTCGATCCTGGTCTTCTTCGGCGGCCTCGGTGCGGCCATCCAGCCCTACTCGCCGCTGGTGGCGATCGTGCTCGCCCTGGTCCTGCCCCCGGTCATCGCGGTGGCCACCAAGGGCCGCTACTACCTGCGCCGGACCGACGACGGCATCGAGCTGCCGATGTACGACGAGAACGGCAACCCCTCCGACGTGATGCTGCCCTGCCACGTCTGCCACCAGGACTACGAGCGTCCCGACATGGCCGCGTGCCGGACCCACGATGCGTACGTCTGCTCGCTCTGCCTGAGCACCGACAAGGTCGCCGACCACGTGCTGCCCGCCCAGGTCTAGGACCGAGGTCGGCTGCCCTTCTCACGGACGGCCGGCGGCGGGTGCCCACCCGCCGCCGGTTCGCCCAGCCTGGTCCCCCTCGACGCCGTGGGCGCCGCCGCGGACGCCTGAGGCTCACATGTCGCGGTAGCGCTTCGCCTGGGCCAGGGCCTCGGTCAGCTGCCCGGCGTCCAGCTGGGGGCCGTAGCCGGGGGTGTCGCGCTGGATCCGCCAGCCCTCGGCCAGCGGACCGGCGTCGACGGTGTCGAAGCCGAAGCCGTCCAGCAGCTCGGTGACGGTCGCCTTGGCGGCGGGGTCGTCGCCCGCGATGACCAGGGCGCGCCGCCCGGGCGTCCCGGCCGGGGTGCCGTCGGTGGTGATCTGGGCGGAGTAGATGTGGTTGAAGCCCTTGACCACGCGGGACTGGGGCAGGTGATCCTGCAGCAGCTCGGCGGTGGTGGTCCGCTCCTCGTCGAGCGCGGCGATCTGGCCGTCGCGCTGCGGGTAGTAGTTGTTGGTGTCGATCACGATCTTGCCGACCAGCGGCTCGACGGGGACCTGGTCGATCGCGGTCAGCGGGATGGTGACGACGACGAGGTCGCCGGCCTCCGCGGCCTGCTGGGCCGTGGCCGCCCGGGCCCGCGGGCCGAGCTCGGCCACGAGGTCGACGAGGGTCTCAGGACCCCGGGAGTTGCTGAGGACGACGTCGTAGCCGCTCGCGATCGCCGCGCGGGCGACCTGGCTGCCGATGTGGCCGGCCCCGATGAGGCCGATGGTGGAGATTCCGTCAATGGTCATGTCGGGCCAACGGGCCCTGAGCGACGGCTATTCCGCGGCGGGCGGCGCCCATCGACACCGGGCGGCAGCCCCGGGCCAGCGCGTACGCCCGCAGCGCCGGCTCCGCCCGCCACAGCGCGAGCCCCCGGCGCAGCAGGACCGGGAGCGGCTTGCGGTGGTCCCGGACGTCCCGGGCGAACCGTCGGAGCAGGTTGAGGGTCCGGGGCCGGTCCAGGTAGAGGGCGTCCACGTCCAGCCCCGCCGCCCGGCCCGGCGCCACCATGTCCGGGGCGAAGATGCCCTCAGCGACGAACAGCGGGGCCGACCCCAGGTCGAGCCGGGTCGTCCCCGTACGCCGGCTGGCGGCGATGTCGTAGACGGGCACGTCGCAGGCGCCCGTCCTGGACAGCTCGCGCAGGGCGGCCAGCGCCGCCTCCGGGTCCCAGCTGCCCAGGTGGTCCCAGTCCACGATGCCCAGGGTGCGCGGCAGCCCCGGGTGGTCCCCGTCGCGGTAGAAGTCGTCCAGGTTGAGCCGCGGGCAGCCGACCAGGTGGGTCAGCCGGGACTTCCCGCTGCCGGACGGTCCGGCCAGCAGGACCACCCGGCGGGTCGGCCGGGCGTCGTGGGGGTCGGGCATCAGTAGGACGTGCCGCCCGAGAGCGCCAGGGCGCCCACCGGGTGCCAGACCGTCTTGATCTCGACGAAGGCCCGCAGCCGGGCCGTGCCGGGAGGCGCCGTGAAGTCGGGGGTGCCGGCCGGGACGTACACCCGCTTCACGGTGTCGGCGGCGTCCGCCGCCAGCGAGGCCCGCAAGGTGGGGTCGGCCCCGGTCAGGTCGAGGGCGTTGACGTCGGCGTGGGCCGCCAGATGCGGGGCCACCTCGGCCAGCACCCCGGTCAGGACGTTGAGCACCCCGCCCGGGAGGTCGGAGGTGGCCACGGTCTCGGCGAAGGTGACGGCGACGCACGGGTCCTGGTCGGTGAGCAGCACGCAGGCGTTGCCCGAGGCCAGCACCGGGGCGACGGCCGAGACCAGCCCGAGCAGGGCCGACCCGGTGGGGGCGAGCACGACCACGACCCCGGTCGGCTCCGGCGCGGAGTAGGAGAAGAAGGGACCCGAGACCGGGTTGGCGCTGCCGAAGACCGCCGTGATCTTGTCGGTCCAGCCGGCGTAGTGGACCAGCCGGTCCACGGCCGCGTCGACCTCGGCGCCCGCGGCGTCGGACCCCGCGTCCGAGCCCTGGGTGAGCAGCGCGACGAACTCCGACCGCCGGCCCTGCAGCATCTCGGCCATCCGGTAGAGGACCTGACCGCGGTTGTACGGCGTCGCCCTCGACCAGGAGCCGAAGCCCTTGCGGGCCGCGACGACGGCGTCCCGGCCGTCCTTGCGGGAGGCCAGCGCCGCGTTGGCCGCCAGCGTCCCGTCGGCCCGGCGGACGGCGAAGGTGCGGCCCGACTCCGAGCGGGGGAACGCGCCGCCGATGAACAGCTTGTACGTCTTGGGCACGCCGAGGTGGGTCATGCGCCGGCCTCCGTCGGCTGGGGAGCCAGCTGGGGCTCGTCGTCGGTCCGCAGGTAGGCCGCCATCCCGGCGCGGCCGCCCTCGCGACCGAACCCGGACTCCTGGTAGCCGCCGAAGCTGGCGGCCGGGTCGAAGCGGTTGAACGTGTTGTCCCAGACCACCCCGGCGCGCAGCGCAGCGGCCATCCCCATGGCCCGCGACCCCTTCTCGGTCCAGACCCCGGCCGACAGCCCGTACGGGGTGTTGTTGGCCTTCGCGACCGCCTCGTCGGGGGTGCGGAAGGTCATCGTGGTCAGGACGGGCCCGAAGATCTCCTCGCGGGCGATCCGCATCGAGGCCGTGGCGTCGGTGAAGATCGTGGGGGAGAGGAAGTAGCCGCGTTCGGGCAGCGGGCACGAGGACCGCCAGGCGGTGGCCCCCTCGCTGACCCCCGCATCCACCAGGGCGGTGATCCGGGCGAGCTGGGCGGGGGAGTTGATGGCGCCGACGTCGGTGTTCTTGTCCATCGGGTCACCCACCCGCAGCGTCTCCACCCGGGCCTGCAGCCGGGCCAGGAACTCCTCGGCGACCGACTCCTGGACCAGCAGCCGGGACCCGGCGCAGCAGACCTGACCGCCGTTGAAGAAGACCCCGTTGACCACGCCCTCGACGGCCTGGTCCTGGGCGGCGTCCTCGAAGACGATGTTGGCGCCCTTGCCGCCCAGCTCCAGGGTGAGGGGACGGCCGGTGCCGGCCAGCGACCGGGCGATCTGGCGCCCGACCGCGGTCGAGCCGGTGAAGGCGACCTTGTCCAGACCGGGGTGGGTGACCAGGGCCGACCCGAGGTCGCCGGCTCCCAGCAGCACGTTGACCACCCCGGGCGGGAGGTCGGCGTCGGCCATGATCTCGGCCAGCACCAGGATCGACAGCGGGGTGGTCTCGGCGGGCTTGATGACCACGGTGTTGCCGGCGGCCAGCGCCGGGGCGATCTTCCAGGCGGCCATCAGCAGGGGGAAGTTCCAGGGGATGACCTGCCCGGCCACCCCGAGCGGGGCCGGGTCGGGGCCGAGGCCGAGGTGCTGCAGCTTGTCGGCCCAGCCCGCGTGGTAGAAGAAGTGCTGCGCCGCCGTGGGGACGTCGAAGTCGCGCGTCTCCTTGATCGGCTTGCCGTTGTCGAGGGTCTCGACCACGGCCAGCTCCCGGGCCCGCTCGGCCACGCCGCGGGCGATCCGGAAGAGGTACTTGCTGCGCTCGGCCCCCGACATCGGGCCCCACACCTGCTGCTGGGCCCGGCGGGCCGCGGCCACCGCCAGCTCCAGGTCCTCGCGTCCCGAGGTGGAGACCGTGGCGAGCCGCTCCCCGGTGCCGGGGCTGACCGTGTCGAGGTCGGGTCCCCGGCCCTCGGCGAAGACTCCGTCGACGAAGGGCAGGTAGCGGTCCCGGACGGCACCGATGGCCGGTGACTCGGGCGCCGGGGCGTAGTCCCAGTCCAGGTGGGTGGAAGTCATCCGGGGCTCCTCAGTCGACCGTCACGTAGTCGGGGCCGCTGTAGTGGCCCTCCAGCTGGGTCCGGCGCTGCATCACCAGGTCGTTGAGGACCGAGGACGCGCCGAAACGGAACAGGTGCGGGTCCAGCCACTGCGGACCGGCGACCTCGCGGACCGCGACCAGGTAGCGCAGCGCGTCCTTGGTCGTGCGGATCCCACCCGCCGGCTTGACCGCGCGGAGCTGGCCGGTGGCCTCCCGCCAGTCGCGGACGGCCTGCAGCATGACGTGGGTGACGGGCAGGGTCGCGGCGGGGGAGATCTTGCCGGTCGAGGTCTTGATGAAGTCGCCGCCGGCGAGCAGGGCGAGCCAGGAGGCCCGCCGGACGTTGTCGTAGGTGGCCAGCTCGCCGGTCTCGAGGATCACCTTCAGCCGGGCCGACCCGCAGGCCTGCTTGACCGCCTGGATCTGCTCGAAGACCAGCCCGACCCGGCCGGCCAGGAAGGCCCCGCGGTCGATGACCATGTCGACCTCGTCGGCGCCGGCCCGGACCGCCAGGGCGGTGTCGGCCAGCTTGACCGCCAGGCTGGAGCGACCCGACGGGAAGGCGGTGGCCACCGAGGCCACCTTGACCCCGGTGCCCCGGACCTGCTCGACCGCGGCCTCGACCAGGTCGGGATAGACGCACACGGCGGCGACGTGGGGCACGCCCTCGGTGCCGGGGTCGGGGTCGATGCCCTTGCGGGCCAGCCCCCGGATCTTGCCCGGGGTGTCGGCCCCCTCCAGGGTCGTCAGGTCGACCATGGCGATGGCCAGGTCGATCGCGGCCAGCTTGGAGGCCTTCTTGATCGACCGGGTGGCCAGGGCCGCCGCCCGCTGCTCGATGCCGACGGGGTCCACCCCGGGCAGCCCGGCCAGGAAGCGGCGCAGCGAGGACTCGTTGCGCGTCACGTCCGTGGTCCAGGACGGGAGGGCGTCACCCGAGCTGGGGGCCTCCGTCGGGTCGGTCAGGGCCGAGGTCATGGGGGAGATCCTAGGCCCGGCCGCCGACCCGCCCGCTCAGGCGTACGCGAGGGCCGGGGCGGTGAGCCCGAGGCGCTGGCAGCAGGCCGCCACCGCCGTCACGGCCTCGGTGATCTCGGCCTCGCTGACGGTGAGGGGCGGCCGGAAGCGCAGCGACCGGGGGCCGCAGCCCAGGGCCAGCACCGCCTCGGTCTCGCGCAGGTCGCTCAGCACCGCGTCCCGGCTGGCCGTGTCGGGCAGGTCGACCGCCACCATCAGGCCGCGGCCCCGGACGTTGCTCAGGACCGGGTGCCCCGCGGCCGCCTCGTGCAGGGCGCGCAGGAAGAACGCGCCGCGGGCCGCCGCGGCCGCGAAGAGCGAGTCGGCCTCGATGATCTCCAGCAGCCGTCGGGACCGCACCATGTCGACCAGGCCGCCGCCCCAGGTCGAGTTGATCCGTCCCGAGACCGCGAACACGTTGTCGGGCACCTCGTCGACCCGGCCACCGGCCATCACCCCGCCGAGCTGGACCTTCTTGGCGAACGCGACCACGTCGGGGGTCACGCCGAGCTGCTGGTAGGCCCAGGCCGACCCGGTCATCCCGACCCCGGTCTGCACCTCGTCGAAGATGAGCAGCGCGTCGTGGGCGTGCACCAGGTCCCCCATCCGCTGCAGGAACTCCGGCCGGAGGTGGTTGTCGCCGCCCTCGCCCTGGATGGGCTCGGCGATGAACGCGGCGATGTCGTGCGGGTGGGCCCGGAACGCCGCCTCGGCCTGCGCCAGGGCCCGCCGCTCCGCCGCCTCCACCTCCGCCAGGTGAGCGGCGAGCGGGTGCACCACGGCGGGCACGTCGATCCGCGGCCAGCCGAAGGTGGGGAAGCGGGCCGTCTTGTACGGCTCGGTGTTGGTCAGCGACATGGTGTAGCCGCTGCGCCCGTGGAACGCGTGGGTCAGGTGCAGGATCTGGGTGCCCAGGGCGGGGCTGCGGCCGTGGCCCTCGTTGTGCCGGCTCTTCCAGTCGAACGCGACCTTGAGGGCGTTCTCGACCGCCAGCGCCCCGCCCTCGACGAAGAACAGGTGGGGCAGCGCGGGGTCACCCAGCACCCGGACGAAGGTCTCGACGAACTCGGCGTACGCGGTGGAGTAGGTGTCCGGGTTGGCCGGCTTGTTGACCGCGGCCGCGGCCAGCTCGGCCATGAAGACCGGGTCCTCGACCAGCCCCGGCGGGTTCAGACCCAGGGGGGCCGAGGCGAAGAAGGTGTAGAAGTCGAGGTAGGTCCGGCCGTCTCGGGCGTCCACCAGCCGGGTGCCGTGGCTGCGCTCCAGGTCCAGGACCAGCCGGTAGCCGTCGGTCAGCACGTGGCGGGCCAGCCGGTCGTGGACGTCGGCGGGCGGGACCCGGTGGGACTCGGTCATGGACTCTCCTTCGCGCAACACGAGGTCATCACGTGAAACTGGCGTCTGGCCACAGAATATAGCGAACTGGGCGGGGGCCTGCGACAAGTATCCATCCGATCGGCGGACTCGGCCGGGAATGCCCGTGGTATCGCCGGTGCCGCCGCGAACCCGGAACCCGGGGAGCGGTGTCGGGGTGGGAGAATGAGATTTACGTTGTAAATCCTGGGGCCGGTCCGCTGAGGAGGGCTCCCGCCACGGAGAGTACGCACATGACGCAGACACAGGACCGGAGCGCCGCTCAGGTGCCCGGCGGGCACGCCGACAAGCCGAGCGAGGTGCCGGCCAAGGGCTGGAAGCAGATCCTCAAGCGCGGCTGGGCCGAGGCGAAGGCCGATCAGGTGCCGCTGCTGGCGGCGGGCGTGGCGTTCTACGCCTTCCTGGCCATCTTCCCGGCCATGGTCGCAGGGGTCATCCTCTACGGCCTGATCGCCGACCCGGCCACGATCGCGGCGCAGGTCGGCAGCGTCACCCAGGCGCTGCCCGGTGACGCGCGGACCCTCATCGTCGACCAGCTGACCACCCTGTCGGGGCAGAAGCGGGCCGGGCTGAGCGCCGCCATCGCGGTCCTGCTGGCCCTGTGGAGTGCCTCGGGTGGGGTGTCCAACCTGATGACGGCGGTCAACACCGCCTACGACGAGGAGGAGACCCGCGGCTTCGTCAAGAAGCGGGCGATCGCTCTGGCCCTCACCGTCGGCGCCATCCTGTTCATGGTCGTGATGCTGGCCCTGGTGGCGGTGGCCCCCGCTCTGCTCAACTTCTTCGGCACGAACGGCGTCGTCCGGTTCGGGTTCCAGGTCCTGCGCTGGGTGGTCATCGCCGCCGTCATCGCGTCCGCCCTGGCCGTGCTCTACCGGGTGGCGCCGGACCGGGACGCCCCCAAGCTGCGCTGGGTCTCGGTCGGAGCCGCCGTGGCGACCCTGCTCTGGCTGCTGGCCTCGGTCGGGTTCTCGGTCTACGTCGCCCAGTTCGGGAGCTACGCCAAGACGTACGGCGCCCTGGCCGGCATCGTGGTGCTGCTGTTCTGGCTCTGGATCACGGCGTACGCGATCCTGCTCGGCGCCGAGATCAACGCCGAAGCCGAGCAGCAGACCGAGCGTGACACCACCAAGGGCCCGACCGAGCCGCTGGGCCAGCGGGGTGCCGTCAAGGCCGACTCCGTGCCCGACCCCCGTGACCTCGAGCCCAAGAAGAAGGCCAGGAACCGGTCCTGACCCCGGTGCTGCCGGGCTGGCTCACCGCGCACCGTCGGGCCGTCGTAGTGTTCGTGGTCGCGGGGGCCGCCGCCCTGGTCGGCCGCCGTCAGCGAGGCAGCACCCCGCTTCCCACCCGTGCCGTGGACAGCCCGCAAAGGGAGCTGTCCGGGAAACCAAGGAGACGATCAAGCGATGAGTGACCCCACCCGTCCCGACCTGTCGGGCGGCGCCTCGACCGACCAGATCGAGGCCGATATCGAAGCCACCCGCGCTCGCCTGAGCTCCTCGATCGACGCCCTGGCCGAGAAGGCCGACGTCAAGGGCCAGGCTCAGCGCAAGATCGCCGAGGGCAGGGAGCAGGTGCAGGAGAAGGTGGCCGAGGGCAAGGAGCAGGTGCAGGAGAAGGTGGCCCAGGCGCAGGAGAAGCTGGCCGAGGGCAAGGCCCAGGCGCAGGAGACCGTGGCGGCGGGCAAGGTCAAGGCCGCCGACCTGGTGGCGGATCTCCGGGTCCGCTACCAGCGGGCCCCGCGGGCCGCCCAGCTCGCCGTGCTGGCCGCTCCGCTGGCCCTGGTGGCGCTGCTGGTCGTCAGGAAGGCCCGATGAGCACCGGGGCCAAGCTGGCCTACCGTCCCGTCGGGATGGCCGCCAGCCTCGCCGCCGGCAGCCTGGCCTCGATCGTGTTCCGGCAGATCTGGAAGCGGATCTCCAAGGAGGAGAACGCGCCGACCGCACTGCAGTCGGAGTACTCCCTCCCCAAGATCCTGCTCGCCGCCGCCATCGAGGGGGCGATCTTCGCCCTGGTCAAGGCCCTGATCGACCGCGCTGGCGCCCGTGGCTTCGAGAAGGTCACCGGCTACTGGCCGGGTAGCTGAGCCCCGCCGTAGGCAGCCGAACCCCGTGGGCAGCGCCCGCGGGGTTCCGCTGTTCCCGGGGCCGGCTCAGTTCGGCAGGCCCAGCGTCGCGGTCATCTCCGCGCGCAGCCGGTGCAGCGTGGCCCGGGCCGTCCGCCGGTCCGCGGCGACGTCGGCGCTCGGGCCCGTCCCCGGACGGCACTCCAGGTAGCACTTCAGCTTCGGCTCCGTCCCCGAGGGTCGCACCACCACCGTGACGTGCGGTCCGCTGAGCAGCACCGCGTCGGTCGGCGGCAGCTCCGCGCTGCCGGCGGCCAGGTCCCGCACCGTCACCGGCTCGTCGACCAGCCGGGCGGGCGGGTCCGCCCGGAGCCGGACCATCGCCTCGGTGATCCGGTGCAGGTCGGTGACCCGGAAGGACAGCTGGTCGGTCTCGTGCACCCCGTAGCGGGCGGTGATCTCGTCCAGTCGGTCCACCAGGGTCAGCCCGGCGGCCTTGAGCTCGGCGGCCAGCAGCAGCACCCGGACCAGGGCGGAGATGCCGTCCTTGTCCGGCACCGCCTCCGGGTCGACGCAGTAGCCGATCGCCTCCTCATAGCCGTACACGAGCCCGGAGACCCGGCCGATCCACTTGAAGCCGGTCAGGGTGGCGACGAAGGGCTGCCCGTACGCCGCGGCCACGGTGCCCAGCAGCGAGCTGGACACGACGGAGCAGGCGTAGGTGCCGCGGAAGCCGCGCCGCAGGGCGTCCTCCCCGAGCAGGATCCCCAGCTCGTCCCCGCGCAGCATCCGCCACCGGCCCTCGACCGGGACCGCGACGGCGCAGCGGTCGGCGTCGGGGTCGTTGGCCACCACCAGGTCGGCCCCGCCCCGTACGGCGTAGTCGAGCGCGAGGTCGATGGCGCCGGGCTCCTCCGGGTTGGGGAAGGCGACGGTGGGGAAGTCCGGGTCCGGCTCGGCCTGCTCGGCGACCACAGTGGGCGGGGTGAGGCCCAGGGTGGCCACCACCCGGGCCACGACCGCCCCGCCGACCCCGTGCATCGGGGTGTAGACCCAGTCCACCGCCCGCGGCGCGTTGGCGGGGGCCAGGGTGGCCAGCCGGTCGAGGTAGGCCTGCCGCAGCTCCTCACCCAGCACCGTGACCTCGTCGCGACGGGCGATGTCGGCCAGCGGTCGGGCGGCCACGGCGTCGATCTGGGCCGCGATGGCGACGTCGGCCGGGGGGACGATCTGGGACCCGTCCCCGAGGTAGACCTTGTAGCCGTTGTCCAGGGCCGGGTTGTGGGAGGCCGTGACCACGACGCCCGCGACGCAGCCGAGGTGTCGGATGCCGAAGGCGAGCACGGGGGTGGGCACGGGGTGGGCGGTGAGCAGCGCGTGGAAGCCCGCGCCGGCCAGGATCTCGGCGGTGTCCCGGGCGAATACGTCGGAGGAGTGCCGGGCGTCGAAGCCCACCACCACCGACCCTCCGGCCATCCCCTGCTCGCGCAGGTAGCGGGCCAGCCCGGCGGCGGCCTGGCTGACCACGACCCGGTTCATCCGGTTCGGTCCCGGGCCGAGCGCGGCGCGCAGACCGGCGGTCCCGAAGGTCAGCCGGCCGGTGAACGCGTCGCGCAGCTCGGTGGTGGCGGCCGCCTCACCCGCGGCCGAGCGGGCCAGCAGGTCCAGGGCTGTCCGCCGCGTGGCCGGGTCCGGGACCTGGGACGCCCACGCCTCGACGCGGTCCCGCTCGGCCGCCGACAGCCCGCTCTCCGGCAGCCCGCTCACCGGCAGCCCCCGCACAGGCAGCCCGCTCACAGGGCGGCGGCGATGCCCGCGAGCAGCGTCCGCAGCCG
>JAOPXW010000367.1 GCA_025964935.1 Friedmanniella sp.
AGAAGCCGCCCTTGGCCCCCACCGGCACGATCACGGTGTTCTTCACCATCTGCGCCTTGACCAGGCCGAGGATCTCGGTGCGGAAGTCCTCCGCCCGGTCCGACCAGCGCAGCCCGCCACGGGCGACGGCCCCGAAACGCAGGTGCACCCCCTCTAGGCGCGGGGAGTAGACGAAGATCTCGAACGCGGGGCGGGGCTCGGGCAGGTCCGGCACCAGACGAGGCAGCAGCTTGAGCGTCAGCGCCTGGCGGTCCGGCTGGAACGCGTTGGTGCGGATGACGGCGGTCAGGACGGCGAGGTAGGAGCGCACGATCCGGTCGTGGTCCAGGCTGGCCACGTCCCCCAGCGCCCTGATGATCTTCGCGGTGATCGCGTCGGCCTGCCGACGACGCTCCTCGAGGCTGAGGTCGAGGGCGGGGTCGAAGCGGGTCTCGAACAGCGTGACCAGGGTGCGGGCGATGTCGACGTTGCTGGACAGCGCCTGGGCCAGGTAGGTCTGGCTGTAGGTGGAGCCGGCCTGCCGCAGGTAGCGGCCGACCGCCCGCAGCATGCCGACCTGACGCCAGCTGAGGTTGGCCCCCATCACCAGTGCGTTGAAGGCGTCGGGCTCGCTCAGACCGGAGTAGGAAGCCTCGAAGGCGGCCATGAAGTGGTGCCGGGCCGAGTTGTCCCAGCCGTGCCGGGCCGCGTCCCGCCCGCCGGGGATCCGGATCCCGAACTCGTAGATCCAGGCCCGGTCCTGGGTGCCCGCCCCGAGCTCGTACGGTCGCTCGTCGATCACGTCGACCCCGAGCAGGGACAGGTGGGGCAGGATGCGCGACAGCGACATGGTGCCGTCGCGACGGAAGATCTTCAGCCGCAGGTCGGCCTCGTCGTCGGCCCGCTCCGGGACGTAGAGGGCCATCGACATGTCGGCGTCCGGGGCCAGCGAGGACAGGGCCTGCAGGTCGAGGATGGCCTGCCGTGGGCTGTACTCCTCCTTGTAGCCCTCGGGCAGCGACCCCACGAGAGCGGCCAGCCGGCCGAGGTCCGGCTCTGCGGCGACCCGGTCGGCGAACTCGTCCTCCCAGGAGCGGGTGGCGAGGGTGAGCTCGCGCTCCAGCTGGCGTACGTCCACCTCGCCGACCTTCTGCCCGGTCGGCATCCGGACCACGAAGTGCAGCCGGGCCAGCACCGACTCGGTCACCCGGGCGGAGTAGTCGATGCTGCCGCCCCCCAGGGTGCGCATCAGGACCTCCTCCATCCGGTTGCGGACGGCGGTGGTGTAGCGGTCGCGGGGCAGGAAGATCAAACAGGACAGGTAGCGCCCGTACGGGTCACGCCGGACGAAGAGGCGGACCTGGCGCCGCTCCTTCAGGTGCGCCACCTTCTCCACGATGCCGGACAGCTCGGGCAGCTGGGTCTGGAACAGCTCGTCCCGTGGGTAGGTCTCGAGGACGTCGATGATGGCCTTGCCGCCGTGGCTGTGCGCGTCGTAGCCGGACCGCTGCAGGACGCCGAGGGCCTTCTGTCGCAGCACCGGGACCCGGGCCACACTCTCGGAGTAGGCCGAGGACGAGAACAGACCCAGGAAGCGGCGCTCGCCCACGACCTCACCCTCGGGGCTGAAGGACCGGAAGCCCAGGTAGTCCAGGTAGGCCGGGCGGTGCACCCGGGAGCGGGAGCTGTCCTTGGTCACGACCATCAGGACCGGACGGCTGCCCCGCGGCGGCAGGGCCTGGAACGCACCGGCGGGCGGCTGGTCGGCCCGCGAGATCCCCAGCCCGGTGCCCGGCACCCCGACCAGGACGTCGTCGACCATCCGGTACTCCCGGTAGCCGAGAAAGGTGAAGTGGTTGGCGTTCAGCCAGGTCAGCAGCTCCGAGGCGGACGCGGCCTCCTCGGCCCGGGTGGGATCGGTGGCCGCGCCGGTGAAGGCGGGGTCGGCCAGCAGCGCGACGGTCTCACCGGAGCGGACCATCATCTGCTCCCAGTCGGTGACCGCCTCCTCGACCAGCAGCAGCACCTCGCGCAGCCCCTGCTCGAGGAGGGCGCTCAGCGCCTCCGGGGTCTCCTGCGACGGCGGCGGCAGGATCTCCAGGTGCATCCAGGACTCCTGCAGCACGGTGGGCTCGCCGGCCGCCTCCTCCGAGCTGAGCACCTCCTGCAGCGAGCCGCCGGCATCGCGGCGGATGGAGAACTGCGGGTGGAACACCTCGCGGATGCTCCAGCCCTGCCGGAGCACCTCCATGGTGACGGAGTCGACCAGGAACGGGTGGTCGTCGGTGACGATCTGCACCACGGTGGCGCCGCCCGCGGTCCAGCCGTCGTCGCTCTGGCTCGGGGTGCGGATGGCGATGGTCGCCTCACCGGGCGCCCGGTGCAGGGCCGCCCGGTAGTGGCTCTCGACCAGGCCCAGCAGGTCCTCGACCGCCCGCTCGTCGACGTCGGCGGCGTCGACGTGGCGGAAGTAGTGGTGCAGGAAGACTGTGACCGCGTCCGGGTCCTGCCCCAGCTCAGCGGCCACCGCGGCCCCCCGGGCCGCCACATCCTCGATCTTCTGCTTCTTGTCGCGCTCCTGCTCGACCTCGAAGAGACTCATACGCCTGACCCGTCCGATCCTGTGCTGTGGCACCGCGCTGTGCCTTGTTCCGACCCTAGCGCCGGAGCTGCGCGCGTGGGGCGTGGCCGGGCACGGGATCGACGCTGACATCATGGCGGGATGGACATCGCCTCCCGCCTCGACTTCGCGGCCCGCCCCTCCGACGTCTTCGCCATGCTGACCGACCGGGACTACCTCGCCGAGGTCTGCGTGGCCTGCTCGTCGCGGACCTACGACGTCGCCGTGAACGGCGTCACCACCCACACCTCCCGGACCTTCGACGCCCCCGACGCGGTGGCCCGCTTCACCGGCTCCCAGCTCAGCGTGGTCGAGGACACCGTCTGGTCGCCGGCGGGGGCCGAGGACGCACGCACCGGCACCCTGACCATGAACGTCACCGGCCAGCCCGTCAGCCTCAAGGGTCAGATCCGGATCCAGCCCGGCGGGCGCGGCACCCTGGTCGACCTCACCGGTGACCTCAAGGTGGCCATCCCGCTGCTGGGCCGCAAGCTGGAGCAGTCGACCGCACCGACCGTCCTGGCCGGCTTCGAGACCCAGCAGTCGGTCGGGGACCGCTGGCTGAGCCGCTGAGTCCGGCTCAGACGGCCTTGGCCTCGCGCCGCTTCTTGGCCGCCTCGACCGACGCCCGCAGGGCGGCGACCAGGTCGACGACCTCCGCCTCGGCCGGCGCCTCGCCCTCCTCGACCATCGGCACCCCCTCGGCCTTGCTGCGGACCAGGGTCTCCACCGCCTCCCGGTAGGAGTCGGTGTACTCGTCGGGCACGAAGTCCCCGGCCAGCGCCTCGATGAAGGACTGCGCCATCTTGACCTCGGCGTCGGAGACGGTCACCTCGGCGGCCGGGGCCGCGAAGGACCCGTCGCGCAGCTCGTCGGGCCACAGCATGGTGTGCATCAGCAGGACGCCGTCCTTGGGCCGGATCAGGGCCAGCGCCTCCCGGGAGCGCAGGGCGACCTTGACCAGCGCGCACTGCCCGCTCTGGGTCAGCGCGTCCCGCAGCAGCACGTACGGCTTCACGCCCGGCCCGTCGGCCTGCAGGAAGTAGCTCTTGTTGAAGTAGGTGGGGTCGACGTCGTCCTCGTCGACGAACTGCACCACCTCCACCGACTTGTTGGAGGCCAGCGGGAGGTCCTCCAGGTCGTCCTTCTCCAGGATCACCAGCCGCCCGTCGGCCATCTCGTAGCCCTTGGCGATCTCGGCGAAGGGGACCTCTTTCCCGCACTTCTCGCAGACCCGCTTGTACTTGATCCGCCCCCCGTCCTCGGGGTGCACCTGACGGAAGCTGACGTCCTTCTCCTCGGTGGCCGAGAAGAGCTTGACCGGGATCGTCACCAGCCCGAAGGAGATGGCGCCCTTCCAGATTGAGCGTGGCATGGCACTAGTGTGCCCCGCGCCGATCCGGGTCGGGGGCGGACCACCTCAGGCCAGGGTGGGCAGCTCCGTCGGGGCGAACCAGAGCAGGTCGCAGTCGTCCACCAGATCCTCCAGCCCGGGGTGGTCGATGGCCGCGGCCACGTCCAGCCCGGCCACCAGGCACCGGGCCCGGGCCAGCGGCTCGGCGTGCGCCGGGTCGTCGGAGAACACGGCCTGCACCTGGCCCCACCGCAGAGCCCGGACCTGGACCAGGCCGAACGGGTCGTCGGCCTCGCCCTGCAGCTGGTCGGGGGTGACGTCGGCGGCCAGCACCACCCGCGGGCCCTCGGCGCCGACCAGCAGCGCCCCCACCCCGGCGTAGCCCAACGCGGTGAAGTCGCCGTCCTCGGTGTCGGTGGCGGCCAGTCCGTGAGCGCTCAGCAGGCCCGGGGTCACGGCGTGGCCCTGACCCGCGAGCTCGGTCACCTCGCCGGCGGCGAGACCCTGCGCGGCCACCAGGGTGACCGGCAGGTAGACGGTGGTGCTCATTCAGCCGGCTTCTTCCGTTGGGGTCGGGGTGCTGCGGTCGCGGTCCTCGCGGCCCCGCTCGTCGGGGCCGCGGTCCCGGCGGGACCGGTGTCGCCGACGCCGGAGCGGGGCGCGCGGGCGGTGCGCTTGGC